>JAZSRK010000005.1:0-41887 GCA_045538465.1 Candidatus Limiplasma sp.
GGGCTAGAAAAAATAGATGTACAATCGAAGCGATCTATCTGTAGAGCTCCATTGCTCTGGCATAGTAGATCCGGAGGAACTTGTTAACACCGGCCATTTTGGCCACGTTGTAGGGCTTTCCCTCCTGCTCTTTCTTCAGCATGAAAAGGTATACAGGATCGTCCTGAGGTTTTGTCAGTTTAAGGGCCTGCATGACCTCAAAACAAGCCTTCCGGAGAGCAGAGCTGCCACGCTTTGAAATGTGGCGGTTTCTGCTCTCGAACTGTCCGGACTGATACGGTGGCGCATCATTACCGGCAAAAGAGTTAAGCGCCTTAGCGCTATGGAAACGCCGTATATCTCCAATCTCGGCCAGGATGACAGGCCCCAGCCGGTCACCAACGCCGTTCATGGCACGCAGCACTTTGTATTCAGGGATGGTTTCCGCAATATTCTGCATCTGTGTAATAATTTCATCAGCTGCATTTTGAGCGGTGGACAAGAGATCGACATACTGATCCTGAGCAGCCCAAATGTAGGGGTCTTCTCCCCGGGTAGTAATACTTTCACGGGCCAGTTCGTAAATTGCCAGTCCTTTCTTGGGAGCATAGCGATCCGGCGTCTTTTTCATAAGAGTTGTATAGGCGGAGAGGAAACGAGTTTTGCCAATCCGCTGGATTTCATCGAAAGACTTAAAACGCTTAATAAAGAGCAACAATGCACACTTTTCTGGGTTTCGGCTTTTAAGCTCAAGAATTTTCGTAATTCCGGGCATTGTCTGATCCAAAAGGTTAATAAGCTGCACCTTGAGTTTGGTAACAAAAGAGATTCTTTGTTGGTACTGTCTGGACAGAAATTTGAGGTCTTCATATTTTTGCTCCATGAAACTGTAGGGTACAAGCCTGTAAGATTTCTCCAGAGCAAATGTTGCGATGCGAAGAGCATCTTTCTTATCCGTCTTTGCTTTGTGGAGCTCCACATCTCCGTACTTCTTCATCTGGTACGGGTTGACAACACATACCGGAAAGCCTTCTTCCTGTAGCTTTTTCAGAACAGGATAATGATAGTGTCCGGTATATTCCAGCAGGATGGTTACAGGCTCATTAAACGCTTTTAACCGGGATGCAAGCGCAGTCATTTCCGGTTGGGTATGTGCCATGTTGAACGGAGTTGCCAAAACAGTTCCATAGGAATCCAAGATGGCAACAGTGCTCTTGGATTTTGAAACATCAATTCCAACAGCGATCATAGTTTTCCTCCTTCGTGGATGGTATTGATCGGTTCCAGCACTTCAAAATTCATTCAGATTGGTGCGTTAAACGGGAGCAGCATTCTGTCCCAACCAGCTAAATCGAATGCAGAATGATGAAGGATGGCTGACACATTTGTCGTCGGGCGTGGTGTCCCAATTGGAAATTCCGTCAGGCCGACCTCCTTCATCATAAAAGAAAAGCGAAGGCTGTTAAACCTTCGCTTTTATATTACCAATTGGAATTTGTTTAATCCTTGCTTAATACTTTCTTCTGCCAGGACTTTTTTCCGCATTGGGGGCAGAGCATATATCTGGTTCTGCCCATATGCATTGCCATATTCACGGCTTTATAGGTAGGTACATATCTGTGCTTACAGTGCTTACACTCATAGTAGCCTGCCACCTGCTCAATACGCAACGCGTAGAAGCAGCCTGCCAAAAATAGAATAAAGCCAAATACGATAAGAGAAATCTTCAACCAAGTTTCCATTTGTATAAAGGCGGCAACAAAAATAAGAGCGAAAAGAACGATTGTAGCGGTGATACCTATAAACACTTCAACAGACAACAATCTTTTGTCTGCCTGTTCTTTCTGCTTAATCATATCAAGCAAATTATTTTCTAATTCTTTGTTGTAATTATCTATTGCAACTACCTCCCCACACAATAAATCATTAACGCTGATACCCAGAACATCGCAAAGGTCAAGCATAATGGAAGAATCGGGCATTGCTTTTCCCGTTTCCCATTTTGATACTGCTCTATCGGTGATGTTCAATTTTTCTGCCAACTGCATTTGAGTTAAGTTTGTCTTTTTTCTGCACTTGGCAATGAACCTTCCGATTTTCACTTGGTCCATAGGCTACCTCCTTTCGATTTCAGTATAGACAATTAGGGGACCAAAGAACACGAACCGATGGTTGAGTAGGGAGGAATCAACCATCGGTAGAGTGAAAAATGACCGTCAAAATCAAGTTTATCGCTTTCATTTTATCACGGCAATACAAGAAACAGCAAGCCTTAGCGCGCTTGCTGTTTCGGTATTTCTTTGTGTAATAACGAAGGATAACTCCATCCTTTCCATCACCCTTACTGGGGCAACCTGTTTGTTTTCTTAAATAGTCTGCAGGGTTTCGGTGTCGGTAAGAGCGGGGGACTCGTTAGAAGAAACCAGTTTTTCAAAACAGATCTTCTTTTCATCGTTCACATACAGTTTCACCTTGTCGCCAAGAGCGATCCTGCCAGCGATGATCTCCTCGCTGAGGGCATCCTCCACACTGCGCTGGATGGCGCGGCGCAGCGGGCGCGCACCGTAGTTGGCATCGTAGCCGTCCTCTGCCAGCTTGGCGATCACGTCCTCATCGTAGTGGAGCTCCATGCCGCGCTCTAACAGGCGCTTGCTTACACTGCGCAGCATCAGCCCGGTGATCTGGCGAATATCATCCGGCTCCAGAGCGTGGAACACGATCAAATCGTCAATGCGGTTGATGAATTCCGGCCGGAAGATGTCCTTTACCTCAGCCATAACTCTTTCCTTCATGGCTTCGTAATCCCGGGCGGTATCCATGGTGCCGCCGAAGCCCAGTTTTCGAGTGGAAGTGATGCTGCTGGCACCGGCGTTGGAGGTCATGACGATAATGGTATTCTTGAAATTGACCACACGGCCAGTGTTGTCAGTCAGGCGACCATCATCCAGAATTTGCAACAGAATGTTGAATACATCAGGATGCGCCTTTTCTACCTCGTCAAACAGTACAACGCTGTAGGGCTTGGTACGCACTTTTTGTGTCAGTTGACCACCTTCATCATACCCTACGTAGCCGGGAGGCGAACCCACCAGACGGGATACGCTGTGTTTCTCCATATATTCGCTCATGTCGATACGGATCACAGCGTTTTCATCGTCAAACATCACTTCGCCAAGGGCACGGCACAGTTCGGTTTTACCAACGCCCGTAGGCCCAAGGAAGATAAAGGAGCCGATGGGGCGCTTGGGATCCTGCAAACCGGCACGGGCACGGCGCAAAGCACGGCTAACAGCGCTGATAGCTTCTTCCTGACCAACAACCCGCTGGTGGAGCAGCTCTTCCAGATGCAGAAGCCGCTGGCTTTCATCTTCGGTCATCTTCTTTACAGGTACGCCTGTCCAGCTGGCTACGATTTGGGCAATGTCTTCATCGGTAACTACATCCTGCGAAGCGGATTTGCGCTGCTCCCACTGAGCACGGGCCTGCGCCACTTCTTCTTTGAGAGCACGCTCCTCATCACGAAGCTTGGCTGCGGTTTCAAAGTCTTGATGGGAAATAGCTTCCTTCTTTTCGGTATCCAAGACCTTGAGGCGTTCTTCCTGAGCTTTTACATCCGGCGGGGCGGTGTAGCTGTTCAGGCGCACGCGGGAGGCAGCTTCATCCATTAGGTCGATGGCCTTATCCGGCAGAAAACGATCACTGATATAGCGGTCTGCCAGTGTGACGGAGGCCTCCAAGGCTTCGTCGGTGATCTTTACTTTATGGTGGGCTTCATAGCGATCCCGCAAGCCCTTCAAAATCGCCAGTGCTTCCTCGGGAGTGGGTTCACCAACGGTGACGGGCTGGAAGCGGCGTTCCAAAGCAGCGTCTTTTTCGATGTTCTTGCGGTATTCGTCGATGGTGGTTGCACCGATGCACTGCAATTCGCCCCGAGCCAAAGCGGGTTTCAGGATATTGGCTGCATCCATGCTGCCCTCTGCTTTGCCAGCACCGATCAGGGTATGCAGCTCATCAATAAACAGAATGATGTTGCCTTGTTTGTGCACTTCCTTGACGGTATCTTTGAGGCGTTCTTCAAACTCGCCGCGGTATTTGCTGCCTGCGATCATGCTGCCCAGATCCAGAGACATCAGCCGCTTGCCGCTTAGGGTCTCCGGCACCTTACCAGCCACGATCAGCTGGGCCAGTCCTTCTACTACGGCGCTTTTGCCAACGCCCGGCTCACCGATGAGCACCGGGTTGTTCTTGGTGCGGCGGCTCATGATCTGCATGATGCGCTCCATTTCATTGGTGCGCCCCACTACAGGATCCAGCTCCCCATCCTGCGCAGCTTTGGTCAAGTCGCGGCAATACTGTTCCAGCTTGCTGCCGCCTTTGCGAGCTTGGTCGCTGCTCTCGTTGCTTTCGCCATCAGCAGCGTCCGGTTGGTTTTCCTTCAAATGTTCAAAGATCTGGCGATGGAGCGATTGGGTGTCCACCTGCATTTCTTTCAGCAGGCTAACAGCAACGCCCTCGCCTTCCCGCAAGAGCGAAAGCCAGAGGTGCTCCACGCCCACAAAGCTATGGTTCAGCTTGCGGCTTTCCAGCACGCTGCCTTCAAGGATCTTTTTGCTGCGGGGCGTTAAGTCTACACGACCATTGGGGATGTGCTTGCCTTCGCCCAGCACCATGCGGATGCGTTCCATCACAGCATCGTAGGTAACATGCTCCGGCAGAAGGCCTGCTACTACAGAACCGGGTTCCCGCAGGAGACCAAGCAGAAAATGTTCGGTGCCTACATAGGCTTGCTTCAGTTCAATAGCAGCTTGATGAGCCTCAGAAATGGCGCGCTGCGCGCGTTGGGTAAATCGTCCAAAAATCGCCATAGGCAATTCCTCCTTTATTGGGGATCAGGTTCGGCTGCGGGCTGGGCAGGATCGGTATGCGACAGCACTTCCTGAATCAAAATACAGCGTGCTTCCTTTACATCCAACTCTTCTGCTTGGCGGCGGATGTACTGCCGCACGTGGGCATCCTGCGCAACGGTGAGCAACTTGTCTATTCTTTCGATGGAATGGGGGATAAGTGAAAGTGCAGCGCCCAATCGAAGGTTATTCCAATGCTGCATCAATTCTTTTTCATCCATGGAAACTGCGTAGCGCATCAGACCATAGCTGCGCATGATGGCATCCTTCAATTCGGTTGCATGGCTTTGCATGCAGCGCTGGCGAAGCCGAAGCTCCATGGCGATCAGCTGGCGGCCTACAGCGGTTACAGCTTCTACAATGTCGTGTTCGCTACGTCCTAAGGTTACTTGGTTACTCACCTGATATACACTGCCCAATGCTTCGCTGCCCTCGCCATAGATGCCTCGTAGGGTCAGCCCCAGCTTTGCAACGCTCTGGTTAACACTGCCCATCTGTTTAAAGCGATCCAACATGGGCAAATGAAGCATCAGAGAAGCCCGCAGACCTGTGCCTGTATTGGTGGGGCAGGAAGTAAGGTAACCCAGTTGGGGATTGAAGCTGAAACCATGCACTCGTTCCAAGGCTTCTTCTGCTGCAAAAGCTTCTTGTGCCGCTTTGTTTAGATCCAGCTCTTTTACAATGGCTTGTATACGCAGATGGTCTTCTTCGTTGATCATAATGCTTACCTGCTCATCATCTCGAATGAGGGCAGCACCAGCTTGCGGGTTTTGCAAAAGATCTTTGCTGATAAGGTGCTGTTCTACCAGCGCTAACTGGTCGTTGGAAGAAAGCTCCTTCAGCTGCATCAGCCGATAACGACCACCGGGCGCTTCCTGCATGGCAGAGACAGCACGCTCGATGCATGCTTGTGCCTGCGGGCTGTCTTTATGGTTGGTGAAAGGTAAGTCGGCATAGTTGCGGGCGAGACGGACCCGTCCAGATACCACCACTTTCATTTCGGTGCTTTCCATCAGGTCTCACCTGCTTCCTGCGCAAGGGCACGCATCTCGTCACGATATTGTGCCGCAGCTTCAAAGTTTTCAACAGCAACAGCTTCATCCATTTTTTGGCGTAGTTCTTCCATGCGTTTTTCGTTCAGTTCTTTTTGAGTAGGTTCTGCTGGCACAGTTGTTTGCACAGCTTCCGGCTCGTGGTTATGGACGGGGGTGCGCCCTACGTGTTGCGAACTGCCGTGGATACGCTGCAGCATGGGCCCAAGTTCCTTTTGAAAGGACTGGTAGCAACCAGCACAGCCTAACTTGCCAGTACGTTCAAAGTCGGAATAGCTTAGGCCGCATTGTGCGCATTTGAGCAGATCGCTTTCTTTCTGAGTGGGGGAAAGCATGCTCATAATCGAGCTAAGAAAGCTGTGGATGTTGCCTTGCGTTAAGGAAGATTCCATCTGCTTCATGCACTCGGCGCAAAGATGGCGGTTGCTGACGCCTCCGCCGGAGGCAATGGTAACAGAAAAAACAGCTGGGTTCTTGCCGCATTCATCACAAAGCATGGTTGGCCTCCTCGGAAGTTGATGTATGCTGTTCTTTGCAGGCGATCTGCATCAGCATACTTTTGAGAATTTTGGAACGCAAAACATTTTTCATCTCAGCGGGCAAAGGCAGCGACAGCGCTTGGGGAGAAATAGCGCTCTGCATGAGCAGTGCTTCGCTACGGGTGGCCAGCTTGCGCTCGTAGAGCTGCTGAATAAGGTTGGCAGCAGCGTGTTCATCTACGCTGTCGCCGATACGCTCCTTCAGGCTGTACAGCAATTGACGGCTGTTATCGTGCTCAATGCGGAAAATGCGAATGTAGCCGCCACCGCCTCTGCGCGATTCGATCACATAACCGTGCTCTGGTGTAAAGCGTGTAGCCAGCACGTAGTTGATCTGGGAAGGTGCACAGCGGAAATATTCTGCTAATTCGTTGCGTTTCAATTCGATCTGGTGGGCATCTTCCACCATCATGGTTTTGATAAACTGCTCAATGGCATCGCTTAGGCGCATTGCGGTTCCCTCCTTGGTAAACAGGGGTCACTGGTTTAGACCATCTTTGACCAATAACAGTATAGCACGGTTATGCAAGGAATGCAACGGCAGCTTATGGCAGATGAACGCGCATTGTATACAACTGCAAAAGCTGCGCAAACGGTTGAATGACATGCAGGAAATATGGTATACTGAATGGGCAGATTTGCACGAAAAATATGACAGGAAAGGTTGAGAAAACCATGAATAAGCCGATTCTCGGTGTTGTTTTTGACTTGGACGGCGTGCTTGTATCCACAGATAACTGCCACTACTTGGCGTGGAAGAAAATGGCCGATGAAGAAGGCATCCCCTTTGACCGCATCATCAATGAACGCCTGCGCGGCGTAAGCCGTATGGAAAGCCTCTCCATTATTCTGGAAAAAGCCACCAAAACGTATACCGACGAAGAAAAAGAAGCTATGGCAGCCCGCAAGAACGGTTATTATGTAGAGCTGATCGGCAGCTTGACCCCCAATGATCTGCTGCCTGGCGCTATGGATACGCTTCGTCTGCTCAAGAGTAAGGGCATTCGTATTGCCATTGGTTCTTCCAGCCGCAATACGCCTATTATTCTTCGCCAGCTTCAGTTGGAAAACACTTTTGATGCGATAGCGGATGGCAATGCCATCACCCGCAGCAAACCCGACCCGGAGGTGTTCCAGCTTGCGGCAAAGTTGCTGGGGCTTTCGTGCGAGAACTGCCTTGTGGTAGAAGATGCCGACGCAGGCGTGGAAGCAGCGCTTGCGGGCGGCATGCGGGTTTTGGGCGTTGGCGGCGCTGCTCAAAACACAAAGGTCACCTTTGCGGCCGCCACCTTGAACGAAGCCGATTTCGAAGCTATTCTGAACCAATAACCAAAGGAGGAATATTCCATGTTGAACCAAGCTACAGCGCAAGCGGTTTTGGAAGCAGCGCTGTCCACCGGCGGCGATTTTGCCGAGATCTTTTTGGAAGACCGGCGGAACAATGCCCTCGTTTTGCAAGATAACCGTCTGGAATCGGTCAATTCCGGCCGTATCCACGGTGCTGGTATCCGTGTGTACTGCAAACTGACGGCATACTATGCCTATACCAACGATACCAGCAAAGAGGGGCTCATTCGCTGTGCGTTGGAAGCAGCATCAGCTGTTCAAGCGGGAGAGGAACGCACCAAATGTGCACAGCTGGTAAAGCAGGATGTACGCAATGCGCACTATATCGCCATGGCCCCCAGCCAGACCGATACCAAATTGAAAGCCGATATTCTCAGGGCTGCAAACAACAGCGCCCGTGCCGTCAGCGACGAGATCTCTCAGGTGATCTGCAGCTATCGTGATAGCGAACAGGATGTTGTGATCGCCAATAGCGAAGGTCTGTTTGTTACCGATACCCGTGTGTATTCTCGTATGGCTTGTCAGGCCATTGCGGCCAGCGGTTCGGAGAACCAAAGCGGTTTTGAAGGCCCCGGCGCTATGAAGGGCTTTGAACATTTTCTTAGCACCATAAACCCTGAGGTAACTGGCCGTCAGGCAGCGAAAACGGCTGTAAAAATGCTTCATGCACCTGTATGCCCTGCTGGCACCATGCCGGTGGTCATCGGCGATGGCTTTGGCGGCGTTATTTTTCACGAAGCCTGCGGGCATAGCTTGGAGGCTACCAGTGTTGCATTGGGCATGAGCGAGTTTTGCGGCAAGCTTGGTCAGCAAGTGGCTGCGCCTTGTGTGACTGCCATCGACGATGGCACTATGCCCAACGAATGGGGCAGCGAGAACGTAGATGATGAAGGCACGCCCACTGGCCGTCTGGTACTGATCGAGAACGGTATTCTGAAAAACTATATGATCGACCGGCTCAACAGCCGCCGCATGGGCATGGCTCCCACCGGCAGCGCCCGCCGTGAAAGCTATCAATACGCGCCCACATCCCGCATGCGCAATACGTATATCGCAGGCGGTTCGGATGATACTGCCGAGATGATCTCCACCATGGGCGACGGTCTGTACGCTGCCAAGATGGGCGGCGGCTCTGTAAACCCGGCAACTGGCGAGTTCAACTTTGCCGTCAACGAGGGTTATCTGGTAAAGGATGGCAAGATCACCACGCCTGTGCGCGGAGCCAGCCTGATCGGCAAAGGCAACGAAATTTTGATGCAGATCGATCGGGTGGGACGCACCATGTCTATGGCGCAGGGCGTTTGCGGTAGTATGAGCGGCAGCGTGCCTACCAATGTAGGTCAGCCCTTTATTCGCGTTAAGTCCATTATCGTGGGCGGACGCAGCTGAGGAGGTTAGAAGATGCAAACGTTTTTGGAACAATTGATGAATGCCGCTAAGGCAGCAGGCATTGAAGCCGCTGAAGCTTATTTGGTGGAAAAAGACAGCTTTTCCGTCATCACCAATTGCGGCGAGTTGATCGACTATCAGTCCAACATGACGCGCGGTCTGGGTTTCCGTGGCTTGGTAAACGGTCGCATGGGCTATGCCTCCACCGAAGCATTCGACAGCGAATCGATCGTTCAGCTGGTAAAAGGCGTGCTGGAAAGTGCACAGCTCTGCGAAGATACCGATACAGAGTTTTTGCATAAGGGCGACGATGCTGTACCCGAGGTGCAATTGTACGATCCTGCCTTGGACGAAGTGACTGCTGCCCAGAAGCTGGCGATGGTACACAAGCTGGATGAAGCCTGCCGTGCTCAGGACGATCGCGTTAAAAACGGCTATAATGTGGTGGAGACCAGCAAAGCCAATGTACGTATCGTGAATACCTACGGTATGGATCGCAGCTATACCGAAAACATCTGCGTTGTGCAGGCTGAAGTTAATGCTGAGGAAAATGGTTCTGTTGCCTCTGGCGGCTACATGGTCTACGACCGGGATGTGAACGCTATCGATATCGATGCCGTGGCTCAGGAAGCGGTAAGCCGTACCATTTCCCGCCTGAATGCTTCTTCCATCCCCTCCGGTAAATATCGTGTGGTATTGCATCACGATGCTTTGGTCAGTCTGTTGGGCGTTTTTAGCAGCATTTTCTCTGCCGAATCTGCTCAGAAGGGTATGAGCTTGCTCAAAGACAAGCTGGGCGAATGCATCGCTGCGCCCTGTGTTACCATTACCGACGATCCTCTTTTGCCGACTGGCCCCAATAGCCGCCCCTTCGATGCTGAAGGCGTGGCCTCCAAGGCACATGTGGTGGTGGAGAACGGTGTGTTCCGCACCTTCCTGCATAATTTGAAAACCGCCTATAAGGACGGCGTAGAGACCACCGGCAACGCAGGCAAGGCAGGGTATTCCTCCGCTGTGCATGTAAAGCCGTCCAATTTCTTCTTTGCCAAAGGAGAAAAGACTTTTGATGAATTGCTGGCAGATGTAGGCGAAGGTTTGGTGGTTACAAGCGTCAGCGGCCTGCATGCAGGTGCAAATGCCGTCAGCGGCGACTTTTCACTGCTGTCCAAGGGCTATACCATCAAGGATGGTAAGCGGGATAAGAGCGTTGAACAGATCACCGTAGCCGGCAACTTCTACGAACTTCTCAAAAACATTCGCGCTTTTGCCGATGATCTTACCTTCCCCGGCAGCGCCATGGGCAGCCCCAGCGCCGATGTAGGCGAATTGTCTGTTTCTGGTACCTGATGAAAATAATTATTGCCGCGATCCTTGCAAACGAAGAGGATCGCGGCAATTTGTTTTTAGGACAGATGATGGTGTTGTTATGGTTCGATATTCGATCATTGATGGGGGCGGTTTAATGCAGCAGGCGGTTCGGCATATGGATTTAGCTGCTTGTGCATCAAAACGGCGCTCAGCCACCGTCCATGCTTAAAGGCAATGTTCTGCAAAACGGCCATTTCTTCAAACCCAAAGGAACGATGAAAGGCAAGACTGGCTTCGTTTTCGCCGCTGATGCAGCCCAACGCATTTACAAAGCCCAATTCTTGCAGCTCGTCCAGTACACGCTGGTAGAGAAGACGTCCGATCCCGCTGTGCTTGGGCGCATCAGGATGCAGGTAGATGGTCAGTTCTGCAGTGAAGCGATAGCCAGATTGGGGACGAAAGGGTTCTCCGTTGGCAAAACCGAGAAAACGCCCCTCCTCTTCGGCGACCCAGAACGGGTATTGAGCGGATAGCTCCTCTATTTGCTTGCGGTAATCTTCTAAAGCTTTGGGGTACTCATGAAAAGTAGCCACGGTATTGGTGATGTAGTGTGTGTAAGTTTCCAGCAGATGGCAAGCATCTTGGGGCTGGGCACGGCGCAGTATAACGCTCATGGGCAATGCTCCTTCGGTTATTCAGCTTTGACCGAAGCTTTCAGGATCTGTGCCTGATCCTCAGCCGTCAAGCCGATAATGGCTGTTTGAAAATGCGTGTAGGTGACCATACCAGCCGCAGCATTGGCAGACTTCTTTACATATTTACGCTTGGTGTAGTCAACAGGCAGAGCAGGGTGATTTCTTCCCTTGCTGTAGTAGGCCGCCAGCTTGGCCGCATAAAGCAGGGTCTCGTCGCTGGGCTCGTTTTCGCTGCGGATGATGACGTGGGAACCCGGGATGCCTTGCGCATGAAGCCAAGTTTCATTGCCTCTGGCGTGCAGGGTAAGCCGGTCGTTCTGAATGGAATTCTTGCCCACTTCGATCAGCGTGCCATCGGAGGCGGTAAAGCGGTAAGGCTTGCCTTCGGGCAGCTTTTTCTTTTTGCGCTGGGAAGCATCCGGGCGCAGAAAGCCGCTTTCGGTAAGCGCAAAGCGGATCTCGGCAAGGTCGGTAGAGGTTTCACATTTCTCCAAATCGTCCAGCGCACCTTCCAAAAGGTCGATGTCTTTATCGATCTGCACCAATTGTTGGCTGGCGTATTGCTCTGCAACTTTGGCTTTTCTGTATTTTTTATAGTATTGCTGCGCATTTTGAGCAGGGGTGAGACGGGTGGAGAGGGGAATGGACACCATCGGCAGGGTTTCGTCGTAGTAGTTTTGCAATGTAATGGATTCTTGTCCCTTGCCGATCAGGTGCAGGTTAGCGGTAAGCAGATCACCGTATACGCGGTTTTGCTCTGTTTGCTCGGCGCTGGCCAACGTCTCCAACATGATGGCTTTTTTCTTTTCTGTGCGCTCCAAAGCATTCTTTAGGTGCTTTTGCAGCCCAAGGCTCTTTTGCTGCATCCGCATACGCAGATCTCGCCCAAGATAGAACGAATCCATGGCAGCACTCAAAGTGGGTTTTTCTTTTTGGTTTTCAAGCACCCGTGTTCTGTAAGGGAAGGGGAAAAAGTCGCAGGCGATGCCGGTTTCATCGTATAGAGTAACAGGCTGCGCACGGTCGAAACATTCGGTATAGAAGTTTACGAATTGCTGCGCTGCAATGGGTAGATTCAATTCATCCACAGGGGTTTGAGGCTCCAATCCCACCTGAGCGCATACTTCCTTGGAACACACCGAAGCCATGCCTGCAACGCATTCCATCAAAGCTTTGGAGATGGGCAAATGCAGCTGATTGAGCCTTTCGGTCAGGGTTTCGACTGTGAGGGTATCGGGGGTCAGCTTATCCGGCTGGGGAGGCAGATGATAAACGCCTCCGGGCAGAAGGGTGCGTACACGGCTCATCTCGCTGTTTACATGGCGGATGGCATCGATGATATCACCATCAGCATTTACCAGTGTCAAATTGCTGTGGCGACCCATGATCTCCAGATACAGCCGCTTCTGTACATGATCGCTCATCTCATCCATGCAATCAAAAAGCAACAAAAGAATACGGTCGCCAGCGACCTGCTCAACATCCAGAATGCGGGCGCCTTGCAGATGCTTGCGCATCAGCATGCAAAACATGGGCGGTTCGGCTGGGTTCTCGTAGGTTTGGCTGGTAAGCTGAGCGCGGGCTTGGTTGGCATTTGCACTGAGCAGCAGCTTATGGTTGCCGCCGCCTGAGCGGATGGTAAGCACCAGAGAATCTCTCTCCGGCTGGTTTACTTTATCAACGCGCCCGCCTACCAGTGTATTGCGTAGCTCACGCTGCATAAAAGAAAGGGTAAAGCCGTCCATTGGCATGGCGGTAAACCTCCTTGTAAAGATCAAAATACTCAAAAATGATAGCATATCCAAAGAAAAATCGCAATCTTTTCCGTAGTAGGCATGGATGCACAAAGACACACATACGCTGTGATTGCAAACGACTGGGAGGAGTGTAGCATATGAAAATGAAACGGGCCGATATTGAGAGAATATTGATTTTGTGTGCAGCAGTGCTGGTGGTAGTGCTGGCGCTTAAGGGCAGCCAACAAACCACATCGCAAGTGTTGGTGAACGAAACAGAGATCCCCGTACAGCAGACCTTGGCAAACGACGGGCAGGAAACGGTGGCGACCGTTGTCTACTATCAAGATGGCGATGACTATCTGGTGCCTGTTACCCGTCAGATCCCAAAAACCGAAGGCATTGCCAAAGCCGCTCTTTCTTTGATGGTGAAAAGTCCGGAAAACGATATGCAGGCGGCACGCCTTGGTTTGCGCACAGTCGTGCCGGAGGGTACTACCTTTGAGATCGATATCCGTGATGGCAAGGCCAATGTGAATATGAGCAAGGAGGCGCTCACCTGCGCATCGGCCGCTGAGGAAGCGGTGATGGTGGATGCTGTTACCAACACCATGATGTGTTTCTCTACTGTTGATGAAGTGACGCTGCAATTTGATGGTCAAAAGCGCAGCAAGCTGACTTTTGGCACAGATGTGAGCGGTGTGTTTTCTACCAGCGCACCTAACTTAGAAAGCGTTGAAACATTTTCGGAAGATGCGCATCTGGTGGAACTGTACTTTCCGTCGCAGACAGGGAGGCTGCTCGTACCCATCACCCGCACTGTATTCAGCGATGCAGACCCGACCACTGCCATGCTGGAACTTGCGAAGGGGCCGAGAGACGACAGCGGTCTGGAAGCGGCGCTTCCAGAAAATTGCGGCATAAAGAATGTTCATATGAAAGACGGCGTTGTGAGCGTGGACTTTACCAAGGAATTTGCGCAGGCCATGAATGGCAGCGATGGCGGTCAGCAAGCCATCCGGGCGATCTTGTTCACCTGCGCGCAATTTCCGGGCGTGAAAAAAGTGGAGGTGCTCATCGACGGTCAAAAACCTGAATTGCAGCCAGATGCACAATCCACCTTCATCAACGATGAACAAGAGGTGATCGCGCAATATCCCGGTGTTGTGGAATTGGATTGATGCTTGATGAGGACTGTTGCAGTTTGCACAGTCCTTTTTGTTGTAGATAACGGCTTGTCATTATCAAACGGAAAAGCTATAATATCAGCATAACTGGAAAGATACAGGAGGGAGACCTATGAACCGTCACGATGGAAGAAAAGCTTTTGAGATCCGTCCTTGCCAGATCACGACCGATTTTGTGGAAAGCGCCTATGGCAGCTGCCTGATTGCTACAGGAAAAACGAAGGTGATCTGCACCGCCAGCGTAGAGGAAGGCGTACCGCCGTTTTTGCGCAATTCCGGTCGGGGCTGGGTAACGGCTGAATATGCCATGCTGCCAGCCTCTACGGGAAACCGCAAAGCCCGTGATGGCATCAAAAAGGATGGACGCAGTGTGGAGATCCAGCGTTTGATCGGACGTTCCCTGCGTCAGGCCATCGATATGGAAAAGCTGGGGGAACGCACCATTACCTTGGACTGCGATGTTTTGCAGGCAGACGGCGGTACCCGCACCGCTTCCATCACCGGCGCTTTTGTGGCGCTTTGCCTTGCAGTCCACAAGCTGATGGAAAATGGATTGATCACCGAAAACCCCATCATTTCGCAGGTGGCAGCCGTGAGCGTAGGCATTGTGGAGGATACGCCGCTGCTTGATCTGTGTTATGTGGAGGATAGCAACGCCCAAACCGATATGAATTTGGTAATGAACCACAAGGGTGAGTTTATCGAGTTGCAAGGCACTGGCGAAGGACGAGCCTTTACCAATCGGGAACTGAACCAGCTGCTCAACGCCGGCCGTGCCGGTGTGCGTGCGTTGATGCGCAAACAGCGGGAGGCTTTGGAGCGCTGCTTCTATTTGCTGCCCAAGCCCCGTATTGCAGTAGCCAGCGGCAATGCGCACAAGCTGAAGGAACTATCCCAGCTTTTCGGCGGTCAGTATGAGCTTATTTCCATGCGGGATGCTGGCTTTACCGGCGATCCGGAAGAAAACGGCGATACCTTCGAGGCCAACGCCATCATCAAGGCTGAAGCAGTCATGAAGGAGATCGGTTTGCCCACGCTGGCAGATGACAGCGGCCTTTCCGTGGATGCTCTGGACGGTGCTCCCGGTGTGCATAGTGCTCGCTATGCTGGCGACCATGGCAACGACGGCGCTAACAATCAGTTGCTGCTGAAAAACATGGAGGGCATTGAAAACCGCATCTGCCGCTTTGTTTGCGCCATGGCACTGGCTTTGCCCGGCAGCGAGACCCGTATCGTTCGAGGTGAATGTGTAGGCGAACTGCTCCACGAGCTGACCGGCGAAGGCGGCTTTGGCTATGACCCCTTGTTCCTGTACAAGACCGGCAAAACCTTTGGCCAGATGTCGGAAGGGGAGAAGAACGCAGTGAGCCATCGTGCAGTTGCTGCACAAATGATGGCCGATGTGCTCCGTGAGGAAATGTAACAATGAAGCGAATTGCTGCGTTTTCCGATTCCCACGGCAATTTGGAGTTGCTGGAAAGAGCGATCGCACAGGCCTATGAGGATGGCCGTGTGGATGAGCTGATCTTTCTGGGCGATGGCGTTCGAGAATGGGAGAAGGCGACCGTTCATTTGCCGGCGCAGTACCCACAAGCATCCACCAGGCATGTGCTGGGCAATAACGATATGGGCTGCATGGGCATGGAGGATATCCTTTTTGAGATAAACAATGTGCGCATCTATGCTTGCCATGGTCATTGGATAGGGGTCAAGACCAGTCTTGCCCGGCTGATGTACAAAGCTATGCAACACCAAGCCAAAATAGCATTTTACGGTCATACCCATGTGGCAGCTATCGATGAAGCCAACGGCGTTACCATGGTGTGTCCGGGTTCTGTGAGGGATGTGTACCGCCGAACCTCCTGCGCTTATGCTGAGGTATGTGTGTCGGATAACGGAGAAGTCTCGACCCGTTTGGTGCCTTGGAAAGACGAATAAACGTACCGCCTGTCGATGGTGCTTCGACAGGCGGTTTTCTGTATCGTGCTTACAGAAGAAAACCAACCAAGAAAAACGTAAGAAAACAAGCAAAGTTTTTTCTTTTCTCTATTGACATTTCACCTTGTGGGTGCTATTCTTTCAATCGGAAATCCGATAAAATCAGTCGGATTTCCGGAAGGAGCTTTGAATGAAGCTATCAACACGAGGAAAATATGGTCTTTACGCCATGTATTATCTGGCGCAGCACTCAGGCGAAGGGCCTCAGCCCTTGCAGGATATTGCCACCATCGGCGTGCCTAAGCTATATTTGGAGCAGCTTTTGGGCAACCTGCGCCGTACCGGGCTCATCTCCAGCGTCCGCGGGGCGCAGGGCGGCTATCAGCTGGCCCGGGATGCCTCCGACATTACCCTTTTGGATATTGTGGATGCTATGGAAGGCCCCATTGAACTGAGCGAATGCACATCCGATGAGAGCGCTTGCGACCGATCCTATTCCTGCCCGGTGCGCTGGGTGTGGCAGCAAGTGAGCGATTCCATCAACAACGAACTAAAGAAGATCCGTTTGTCAGACATGCTGAACAAACCCTGCGAAAGTGAGGAGTAACACCATGAGTCACGTGATTTATATGGATAATGCGGCCACTACCGCCACCCGCAGCGAAGTGCTGGAGGCTATGCTGCCTTATTTTACCCAGCATTTCGGCAACCCTAGCTCCATCCACGGCGTAGGCCGTGAGGCCCGCAAGGCTGTGGAAGCTGCCCGTAAGCAGGTAGCCGATGCCATCGGTGCCGAAGCCCGCGAGATATACTTCACCGCCGGCGGCAGCGAGAGCGACAACTGGGCTATTCGTTTGGGCTGCGAAGCTATGCTCAAGAAGGGCAAGCACATCATCACCAGCGCCATTGAGCATCATGCCGTGCTGCACACCTGCCAAGCCATGGAAAAAGAAGGCTACCGGGTCACTTATCTGCCGGTGGACGAGTTTGGTCTGGTCAGCGTCAAGGATGTGGAAGAAGCCATTGCCGACGACACTGCCCTCATTACCATCATGATGGCAAACAACGAGATCGGCACCTTGCAGCCCATCAAGGAGATCGCAGAGATTGCCAAAGCACACGGCGTGCTGTTCCATACCGATGCTGTACAAGCCATCGGCGCTATCCCTGTGGATGTGAAGAAACTGGGCGTTGATATGCTGAGCATGTCCGGCCACAAGTTCCATGGCCCCAAGGGTGTTGGTGCATTGTATGTGCGCAAGGGCATCAAGATGAGCAATCTGCTCCACGGCGGCGCACAGGGGCGCGGCTTCCGCGCCGGTACTGAGAACCTGCCCGCCATCGTGGGTATCGGCAAAGCCATCGAGCTGGCTGTTGCAGAGCTGCCCGCTTATACCGAAAAAATGATCAAGCTTCGGGATCGCCTCATTGACGGCCTGACCGAGCGCATCCCTGAGATCCGCCTCAATGGTCACCGCACCCTGCGCCTGCCCGCCAATGTGAATATCTCCATTCGCTACTTGGAAGGCGAAAGCATCCTGATGCGACTGGATCTGGCTGGCATCGAAGGTTCCAGCGGCTCTGCCTGCACTAGCGGCAGTCTTGACCCCAGCCATGTGCTGCTGGCCATTGGATTGCCTCACGAGATCGCCCATGGCAGTTTGCGCCTCTCTCTGGGCATGGAAAACACCGAAGAAGAAGTGGAGACCGTGCTGAGTGAGCTGCCCAAGATCGTGGCCAATCTGCGTGCTATGAGCCCTCTCACCCCCGAATACCTGCGCTGAGCTGAAGATATTACCAACAGACAATAAGGAGGATCATCCCATGTACAGCGAAAAAGTAATGGATCATTTTGCAAATCCCCGCAATGTGGGCGAAATCGAAGGCGCTTCCGGTTCCGGTACCGTGGGCAACGCCAAGTGCGGAGACATTATGAAAATGGATATTCAGGTGGAGAACGGCATCATTGTGGATGTAAAGTTCAAGACCTTTGGTTGCGCTGCTGCTGTGGCTACCAGCAGCATGGCCACCGAAATGGTCAAGGGCAAGACCATCGAGGAAGCCCTCGCCCTGACCAACAAAGCCGTAGCCGAGGCACTGGACGGTCTGCCCCCGGTAAAGATGCATTGCTCTTTGCTGGCTGAAGAAGCCATCCATGCCGCTATTGAAGATTATCAAAAGAAGCATCCGCAGGGCTAAGCACCTGCCGGTGCTTGAAAGGATGGCCTATGCCTGAAGTTCATGGTAACTTAGAGGGGATCCGAAAAAGCACATTGGACGATCTGGCTGCCCTCTATGATGTGCAGCTGGATAGCGATGTTTTTATGCCGCAGGACTTGCTTCAAAGCCTCTGCGGCTATTCTGCGTTTCTGAATCGAGAAATTGCAGTCTATATCACCCGTGACGGCGAAATAGCGGATGTATTTATCGGCAAATCGGCCAGTATCGATCTGCCGGATATTCGTCTGCGCCGCAGCGAACGCCGCCTGTCTATGATCCGCTGCATCCATACCCATCCCAGCGGCACTGGCATGCTCAGCGATGTGGATATCAGCGCCCTCACCAGCATGCGCTTTGATGCCATGTGCGCTGTGGGCGTGGCAGCGGATGGTCACATCACCAGCACCCAGTGCGCTTTCCTCGATCCATCAGCCCCGGATGGCGTCAATCGCACCGAAGTTATCAACGCCCGCAAAATGCCGCAAGCTGAGTGGATGGAGATGATCGAGGAAGCCGACCGTGCTTACTATGCCGAGGTTAAGGAAGAGAAAGACGGGCTGGAACGTGCTGTTTTGGTAGGCATTGAAAATGAGCAATCGCTGGATGAGCTGGAGGAGCTTGCCAAAACAGCGGGCGCAGAAACTGTGCTTCGTGTTTTGCAAAAGCGCCCCACTCCCGATACAGCTTTTTGCATCGGCAAGGGCAAGGCAGAGGAGCTTGCCCTTCGCTGCCAAGCTGTGAATGCGGATGTGGTCATTTTCGATAACGAGCTTTCCGGTGTAATGCAGAAAAATCTGGAGGAGATGCTCCGGGTGAAGGTAGTGGATCGCACTGCCTTGATCCTGGACATTTTCGCTGCCCGTGCCTCCACCCGGGAAGGCAAATTGCAGGTGGAAATGGCACAGTTACAATATCGCAGCCAGCGTTTGTTAGGTCAAGGCCTTGTGCTGAGCCGTCTGGCAGGCGGTATCGGTACCCGCGGCCCCGGTGAAAGCAAGCTGGAAGTGAACCGCCGCCGCATTCGAGAGCGTCTGACTGATCTGCGTAGAGAACTGGAACAGATCGAGAAGCAGCGTGTACTGCGCCGCCAAAACCGTGAAAAGAATAATATCCCGGTGGTGGCTCTGGTGGGGTATACCAATGCGGGTAAATCCACATTGTTCAATCTGCTTACCGGCTCTGATGTGTATGCGATGGATCAGCTATTTGCAACATTGGATAGTGTATCCCGCCCGGCAGTGCTGCCTCATGGTGGCAAGATCCTGCTGGTGGATACGGTCGGCTTTATCCGCAAACTGCCTCACGATTTGGTCAAAGCCTTCCGTGCAACGCTGGAAGAAGCCAAGCTGGCCGATGTACTGGTGATCGTTTCTGATGCGGCGGATAAAGAGCTGCCCCTGCGGCATCAAACCGTAGAAGAGGTACTGGACAGCCTTGGTGCGACCGAAGCGCCCCGTATCGACGCTCTCAACAAGTGCGATATTGCACAGGCCAACGAAGATCTGTTGCCCGGTGCCGTACACATCAGTGCGAAAACTGGCGAGGGTACGGATGTTTTACTGGCTAAGATCGAAGAAGCGCTGGATGCAGGTACACAAGAAATACAATTTCTCCTGCCCTTTGCCCAGTATCAGTTGATGGCAAAATTGCGCAAACTGGGCAGTGTGCTGAGTGAAGATTATGTGGATGAAGGCGCTTTGGTCACCATGCGCCTTGGTGCGCAGGAGATCGCACACGCCCAGCAATTAGGTGTAAAAATCTTGGATAAGAACAGAAAGTAGTTGCTAAAATATTACGGAAATGATACAATACATTGAAAGGAGTGAGCAAAATGCTGCTTGAGAGAATGATCTCCATCCTTGCCCTTTCAGCTACTTTGCTGGATGGCAGTATGGATGTCGCTATGCCCGATAAAAATATCGATGGCAAAGTGTTTCTCGTCAACAAACAGCATGCGCTCCACCAGCGGTATGTACCGCCGGATCTCCAGAATGTACTTGTAACCGGTATATCGCAGGATATGTGTGCCGAGGCAGCCGTAGCATTAGAAGCACTCTTCGAAGCTGCTAGGGCAGATGGCGTACCGCTTTCATCCGTTTCTGGGTATCGCAGCTTTTCCAAGCAATCCACCATCTACCAACGCAAGGTAGATACCATCGGTACCGAAGAAGCCGACCGGATATCGGCTAGACCCGGCACCAGCGAACACCAGCTTGGGCTGGCAATGGATGTATCCCGCAAGGGTTCTTCACAGCTTAACAGCGCCTTTGGCAAAACTGACGAAGGCATGTGGCTGAAAGAAAACGCCCATCGCTTTGGCTTTATCGTGCGCTATCTGGAAGGGTACGAAGACGTTACCGGCTACGATTACGAGCCGTGGCACATCCGCTATGTTGGCGTCGAATATGCAACGGCGATCTATCATTCCGGCGTTCCTATGGAAACATACATGTCCGGTCATCGGCTGGAAGTTTATGATTATCTGATTCATCAAGTGACGAATGAGGTGCTCCCATGAAGAAGGCGGTCGTTTCTGTTCTCAGTCTGGTTCTTTGCATGTGTATGCTGATGGGTGTTTTCACACAAACCGCTTTGGCTTCCGACGATCGTCCGGAAGTGGTTTGGACGTACCCGGTCTCCTTAACAGCTTTGCAGTCTCCCTTTATCGTTCTGGTCAATGCGGATAATCTGCTGGACAAAACCTACAAGCCTTCTCCGCTCATCAAGGTAAAGGGCGTAAAGCGCGCCACCTCTGCGACCGTCGAATTGGAAGAGACCACTGCCAACGCCCTTGCAGAAATGTTTGAAGAAGCCAAAACAGTAACCGAATACACCTACTATGTTACCGATGATAAGGGCAACGAAAAAGAAGTAACAGCCACCTTCGAAGAAGGCATCACGTTGTATCTCAAGAGCGGCTACCGCAGCTACGGCACGCAGGCCACCATCTATGCAAATTACCTCGACCGCAACAACGGTGTAGATGACGGCTATGTTGCAAAACCCGGTTCCAGTGAGCATCAAAGCGGTTTTTGCGCCGACATTCTCAATAAGAAGTGGGCAGCGCTGGATTACATGAACCAAGAGTTCGAGACCGAAGCCGAAGCTGTTTGGATGAAAGAAAACTGCGCTTCTTATGGTTTTATTCTCCGTTACCCCAAAGATAAAGAAGATGTTACCGGTATTTCCTACGAGCCTTGGCATTTCCGTTATGTTGGTAAAGAGGTCGCAGGCTACATTATGTCCCGCGGCATCACGCTTGAAGAGTTTACCATCGAGAGCCAGAAGGCACTGAGCGAATTTCTCGCCAATGGCGGTGACATTCAGGAACAGATGGATTACGAATTCCGCACTCAGAATGCTCCGCCCGAAAGTCTTATTTTGGATGACACCGGCGAAGATGGCGACCACGAGGTCTCCCTTTCTTTCTAAGCGCACGAGCATAAAGCTAATCAACAGATGATGTGAGGTATAATTGATGGGAAAGATTATAGCGATCACCAACCAAAAAGGTGGTGTAGGCAAAACGACCACAGCCGTTAATCTGACGGCTTGTTTGGCTGAAGCCGGTAAAAAGGTACTTCTTGTAGACTTGGATCCTCAGGGCAATAGCACCAGTGGTCTGGGTATGCAGGCATCCAACAATTCTGTATATGAAGCGCTGATGGGTCGTGTTCCTGTTGGGGCTTGCCTGATGGATACCGAAGTAAAGAACCTGCAGCTTTTGTCTGCTGATATTCGTTTGGCCGGTGCCGAGCTTGAATTGGTGGATTTGGAACAGCGCGAATACCGACTGAAAGCAATGCTTAAGTCTGTGGAAGACCAGTTCGATTTTATCTTCATCGATTGTCCTCCCTCCCTGAGCCTTCTTACCGTGAATGCTTTGGCAGCTTCCCGCCGAGTGCTTATTCCCATCCAGTGCGAATACTTCGCTTTGGAAGGCGTTACCAGCCTGATGAATACCATCAATCGTGTTAAGCACAGCTTTAACCCCAGCTTAGATATCGAGGGCATCTTGCTGACCATGCTTGACGGTCGTACCAATCTTGGCATACAGGTGGTAGAAACTGTTAAGAAGCATTTTAAGGACAAGGTTTTTTCTGTTGCGATCCCTCGAAATGTACGCTTGGGCGAGGCTCCCAGCCATGGTATGCCGATCCACCTTTACGATCCCCGCAGCATCGGTGCGGATAGCTACCGCCAGCTGGCCCGCGAGATCATTCGCCGTAACCAGTAACCGGTTTTACAGTAAGGAGCGTTGCCAATGAAAAGACCTGGACTCGGCAGAGGACTTGATGTGCTTTTGCCGCAAACGGAAGAGATCTTGCAGACGGTGGTCCGTGATATCTCTATTGATGAAATAGATCCCAATACCGACCAGCCTCGAAAGGAATTTGATAAAGAGGCTTTGGAGCAGCTTTCTCAAAGCATTCAGGAAGCCGGTGTGCTTTCTCCCATCTTGGTGGTAGAAAACAACGGTCGTTATCGCATTGTTGCAGGCGAACGCCGCTATCGCGCTTCGAGGCTTGCCGGTCTCAGCACTATCCCTTGCATCGTTCGCAACCTGACCAATGTACAGCAGATGGAAGCTGCGCTGATCGAAAACCTTCAGCGCGAAGATTTGAATCCCATTGAAGAAGCAATGGCGATCCGCAGCTTGATGAGCGAATGCGATTATACGCAGGAACAAGCTGCCAAGCGTCTGGGCAAGAGCCGCCCAGCGATCGCCAATGCACTGCGTTTGCTTAACCTGCCTAAAGAAATTATCGATATGGTGGTTTCTGGCGAGTTGACAGCTGGACATGCCCGTGTGCTGGCTGGTTTGGATTCGGAAGAACAACAGCTTGCACTTGCAAAGGCTTGTGTGGCACAGGGCTACAGCGTGCGCAAACTGGAGGAGATCTCCAAAGAAGACCCTCAGCCCGAAACGCCCAAGAAGGCACAGCCTACTAAGGTGCTGGCTCCCGAACTTTCCGCTTTTCAGGATGCTATGCGCGAAGCGCTGGGAGCCAAGACCGTGCTGAGCGGTAATGAAAAGAAGGGCAAGATCACCATTTCTTACAACAGCGCTGAAGAGTTGGAGGGAATTTTCCAAGCAATTGGCAAATTGCTTGTTTGACCCTTATATCCATAACGGAAGGTGGTAGTATATGCGAGTCAATGCAAATCGCAAGGTTCATCAGATGAAACGCGATCCGTTTAAAACACTTGTGAAAATCGTTGTTGCACTGTTGGTTTTTGTGCTTGTGGGGATTGGCGTATTTTACCTGTGCTCCAAAGCGGTGGAGAACGACTTTTTGCAAAAGCGTAACGCCGTCGTTCAGCAGAACGAAGAAAACGAGATCGCCTTTAATACCCGTATGAATGAGATGCGCGCTAACAACGGCAATTTCTTCGAAACGGAGACCACGGAGGCAGCCCCTCAGGAATTGCAGTATTGGGAAGTAACGCTCGATGATACTGTGTGGCGTATCGAAGACGAAGGACGTGGAGCCCCCGAAAACACCACGACCATTGTTGCCAGCCGTTCCGAACTGATGCTTGGCGGTTTGATGCTGGTAAATGCATGGCATCCGCTGCCCGCAGAGTTTAACGATGAAGCGTTGGTGCCGGTCGGTTCTACCAGCGGCTATAAGGTGCCTGTTAATGATAACTCTGTTAAGCTATTCAAGCCTGCATACGATGCGTTGTTTGCAGCGTTGGAAGAAGCCAGCGGCTTGGGCCTGCAGAATTATCTTATTCAGGAAGGCTACCGCTCCAACGATCGACAGACAGAACTTTTCAACGACAGAATGGCAAAGCTGCAAGATAAGTACAGCGGCGACATCCTGATCGAGCAGACCAAGAAGGAAGTTAACTATCCCGGTACCAGCGAGTACCAGACTGGTTTTTCCTTTAGTATGCGTTTGTATCCCAACCCGGATAGCATCGATTTTGTGGAAAGCGAACAGGGCAAATGGTTTGTTGATAATTGCTGGCGCTACGGCATTATTTTCCGTTTCCCCACGAGAGATTTCCCAAGCCCGGCATGGGAGGATAAGAGCCATAAAACAGCTGTAAGCGTTGACCTTAACCTGTTCCGCTACGTTGGCGAAGCCCACGCTGCCACCATGCGGATCCTTGGCTTCTGTTTGGAGGAGTATGTAGAGTTTCTTGCAAAGCATCCGCATATTTCCGTGTATGAGAATGGTTCTCTGAAATACGAGATCTATCGCATTCCTGTTACAGCTGAGCCATCTTTCAACTTGCCGGTACCCAATCCCGCCCGAACCTATCAAGCCAGCTTTGATAATCTCGGCGGTATTGTAATGGCCTACGGCTATTGATCAGATCATAAAATGAGGCGGCGGCGTTTCGATGCCGCCGCCTCGTTTGTAAGCAAACAAAGGAGCAGCTTCCACAGCATGAACAAACTGGAAGTTTTGAAAACACACTTTGGGCACGATCATTTTCGAGAAGGACAGAGCGAGCTCATTGATGCCTTATTGGAAGGCAAAGATGCTTTTGGCATCATGCCCACCGGCTCTGGCAAATCCATTTGCTATCAAGTGCCTGCTCTTGTACGCCAAGGTATAGCGCTTGTTGTATCGCCCCTTATTTCTTTGATGAAGGATCAGGTAATGGCGCTGAAAGCCTCAGGCATACCAGCAGCCTATATCAATTCCAGCTTAACGCCTGGGCAGCAGCAAGAAGCAATCCGTCGGGCCGTTAATGGTGCCTACCGGATCATTTATGTTGCCCCGGAACGTTTGGAAGTGCCTCAATTTCAAGCTTTTGCTAAACAAGCAGAGCTATCGCTGATCGCAGTGGATGAAGCACATTGTGTATCCCAATGGGGGCACGATTTTAGACCAAGCTACTTAAAGATCGCGCAGTTTATTGAGCAATTACCTAAACGGCCGCCTCTATGCGCTTTTACAGCTACCGCCACAAGACAAGTACAAGATGATATTCTCCGGCTACTGGCGCTTCAAAAGCCGGTGCGGGTATCCACTGGCTACAATCGTCCCAATCTACATTTTTCCTCTGTAAAACCTTCTAACAAGCTGGGCTTTTTGTTTGAATTTCTCAAAAGTGTAGGGGATCAATGCGGCATTATTTATTGCTCCACTCGCAAGAATGTAGAGACGGTTTGCGATAAAATGCAGATGCTCGGCTTCTCGGCCACCCGATACCATGCTGGGCTTAGCGATACTGAGCGCCAAAAGAATCAAGATGATTTTCGCATGGATCGTGCCAGGATCATGGTGGCCACCAATGCCTTTGGCATGGGGATCGATAAGTCGGATGTGCGTTTTGTACTGCATTACAATATGCCTAAGGATCTGGAAAGCTATTATCAGGAAGCAGGCCGAGCCGGACGTGATGGGGAAGCAGCGGAATGCTTGCTCCTCTATAGCGGGCAGGACGTTATTACAGCCAAATGGATGATCGAACACGACGATGAGACCAACGACGAAGACCCGGTGCAGCGAGCCCATTTGAAGGAATTGCAGCTGGAACGCTTGAAGCAAATGACCTTCTATGCCAACAGCAAAAGCTGTCTGAGGCATTTCATTTTGAAATACTTTGGCGAATACGATGCTCAGGTGCATTGCGGACACTGTTCTGTATGCGACGGTGATGCATTCGAAGTGGATTCGGGCGGTAGGAGAGAGCCTAAGCTGGTAAGCGCCGGCGAAGAAAGAAAACTGGAACGCCGTATTGCCAAAGAAGCAGGACGTTCCAGTAAATCACAGATCGTTACATCTTTTACCCCGTGGGAGAAAGCTTTGTACGAGAATTTGCGGGAGCTTCGCAAGCTTTTGGCCAACCGAAGCCGCATGCCTGCTTATACCATTTTTAGTGATGTTACTTTGCAGGATATGGTGAAAAAACGCCCGAAAGATCTGGATAGTTTTTTGGATGTATCCGGCGTTGGCGTTACCAAACAGCGGATCTATGGCGAGACCTTCCTTGCGGTCATACGGGATGGCGCAGAACCCAACGATGCCATTCTAAACATGGAGGCCCCCAACGAACCGTAAACAATGCGTTAACCATAAAACGGATGCATATGAATAAAGCAGCTGCCCATTTGAGCAGCTGCTTTTGCATATTTACTTAATGATATCAGTGCCCATGTAAGGTACCAGCACTTCGGGAATGGTAACGGTGCCATCTTCGTTCTGGTAGTTTTCCAAAATGGCGGCAACCGTACGGCCTACAGCCACGCCGCTGCCATTGAGAGTGTGGGCAAACTGGGGCTTGTCCTTGGGGTTCTCACGGTAGCGGATACCGGCACGGCGCGCTTGGAAATCTTCGCAGTTGGAGCAGCTGGAGATCTCCACATAGCGGTTGTAGCTGGGCATCCACACTTCGATATCATAGGTCTTAGCGGCGCTAAAGCCCATATCACCGGTGCACAGGGTAACCACACGGTAGGGCAGACCCAAAAGCTGCAGTACTTTTTCAGCAGAGGCGGTCATGGTCTCCAATTCTTCGTAGCTCTGTTCAGGCTTGGCGATCTTGACCATTTCTACCTTGTTAAACTGATGCTGACGGATGAGACCGCGGGTATCGCGGCCAGCGCTGCCTGCCTCGGCACGGAAGCAGGTGGAGTAGGCGCAATGACGAATGGGCAGCTGAGCGCCGTCCAGGATCATTTCACGGTACAGGTTGGTCACAGGCACCTCAGCGGTGGGAATGAGGAAGGTATCCTTATCCACTTTATAGGCATCTTCTTCAAACTTGGGCAGCTGACCGGTGCCAGTCATGGTGCTGCGGGTAACCATGTAGGGGGGATAGATCTCATCGTAGCCATTTTCTACATGGGTATTGAGGAAGAAATTGATGATGGCGCGTTCCAAACGAGCGCCCAAGCCACGGTATACGGTAAAGCGGGCACCGGAGATCTTGGCTGCGCTATCCCAATCCAGAATGCCCAAATCGGTACCCAGATCCCAATGGGGCTTGGGTTCCCAGCCAAACTGACGGGGCTCGCCCCAGCGGCGCTGTTCTACATTATCCTTGTCGTCTGCACCTACGGGAACGCTGGCATGGGGGAAGTTGGGAACGTTCATCAGGAAGTCGTTCATATTCTCTTCCAACTGAGCGATCTCGGCATCGGTGGCTGCGATCTCATCGCCCAATGCACGCATCTTTTCCATAATGGCTGCGGTCTCGGCTTCGTCTGCGCCGCGCTTCTTGGCCATACCGATCTCTTTGCTGGTGGCGTTACGAAGGGCTTTCTTCTCTTCGACTTCGGTCATCAGCTTACGGCGCTGTTCGTCCTGAGCGAGAAACTCGTCAAGGGAAATATCCTTGTTGCGGGCTTTCAGGGCGTCGATCAATTCCTGGGGATTCTGACGGATCCTTTTGATGTCAAGCATGGGTCAATAACCTCCTAAGTAAAATGAAACGCCCCTGCCAACTGCATAGCAGTCGCAGGGACGGAGAGAACGTTTGCTCCGCGGTGCCACCCGGCTTAAGGCTTTTGCCTTCAACTCTGATACGCTGTAACGGGCGTTACCCGCCGACTCATCGCCGATGGCTCGCATGATGGAAACAGGAGGAAGCGCCGCAGCCTTGCACCGACCGGCTGTTCTCTGGTGGCGGCTTACAACCTTTTTTCATGGTCGTTGCCAATCGAGTGGTATTATACCCGCTTTTTCTGCATTTCGCAAGGGTTTTTCACATAATTTTTCTTTGGGCTGGAAAAATGGTTACTGGTTGCCTTGCAGCATTGCAAGAAAGGCAGCTTCGTCCAATACAGGTATACCAAGCGATTGGGCTTTATCCAGTTTGGAACCGGCCTTTTCACCTGCCAGTACAAAGCTTGTTTTCTTGCTTACGCTGCCAGCTGCTTTGCCGCCATGCTGAACGATCAGCTTTTCAGCTTCGTCCCGGCTTAAGGTAGGCAATGTGCCGGTCACCACCACGGTTTTGCCCAGCAGGGTATCGGTCAGATGGTCGCTTTCGTGCTGGGGCGTTACGCCGGCATCCAAGAGCCGCTGGATCATCTCCAAGTTTTCTGGAAAGGCAAAAAACTCTACAACGCTGGCAGCTACAATGTCGCCTACATCAGGAATGACAGTCAAATCTTCTATAGTGGCTGCCTTCAAAGCATCCAGCGATGCAAAGCGGTTTGCCAGATCCTTGGCAGTTTTGCGCCCTACATTGGGAATGCCCAGCGCAAACAGGAAGGCATCCAATGCGCAATGGCGGCTTTTGTCTATAGCGTTTACCAGATTTTCTGCCCGCTTTTTCTGGAAACCTTCCAGCGGCAACAGATCGTTTACACTAAGGCGGTACAGATCGGAACAATCCCGAAGGCCCAGTTGGTCATAAAGCAGATCGGCTGTCTTTTCGGAGAAGGCTTCAATATCCATGGCATTGCGCCCGGCAAAGTGGGCAAGGCGCGCAACTGCTTGCGGTTTGCAGGTTTGACGGTTCAAGCAGAAGATATGTGCCCCTCGCTGCACAAGTTCGCTGCCGCAGGCAGGGCAATGGGTGGGTGTAACGATCTCCTGTTCGTTGGCACCGGCTTCGCCCACTCGTCCCATAATTTCGGGAATAACATCGTTAGAGCGTCGGATCCATACCTCGCAACCGATGGCTACATTCTTGCGGCGAATATCGCCTTCGTTGTTGAGGGTAGCCCGTTGCACAGTAACACCTGCAATATCGGTGGGGGTCAGATGGGCAAGAGGCGTCAGCTTGCCGGTGCGCCCCAGTTCCCAAGTAACATCCAGCAAAGTAGCGGTGTTTTCTTCGGCAGCAAATTTGTATGCTACCGCCCAACGGGGAAATTTCTCTGTATTGCCCATCAATTGGCGGGTGCGCAGATCGCATACTTTCACCACAGCACCATCAATGAGAAAATCCAGCTGCGGACGATCGGCTTCCACACCATCAATAAGGCTGCATACGGTTTGGTAATCTGTGCCCCGACCATCGTATCCTGCCATGGGGAAGCCGTTTTCTCCAATGAAGCGAAGCATACCGTCTGCATCGTCGAAGGGGGCCTCCTCAATAGTACCCACCTGATAAAAGAATGCATCCAACTTGCGCCCGGCAGTAACGGCAGGATCCAAGTTTCGCAAGGCGCCTGCGGCAGCATTGCGGGCGTTTTTGAGAGGTTCATCAGCGGTTTTGTTGTATGCCTCCAGTGTGCTCAGGCGCATGATGCACTCGCCTTGTACCTCCAACAAGCCCTGATAGGGAATGGATAGGGGAATGCAGCGAATGGTACGGGCCTGAGGCAAAATGGCTTCGCCTACTTCGCCGTTGCCGCGGGTAGCAGCCTGAACAAGCTGACCATTGCGATAGGTCAGGTTGATGGTAAGGCCATCCAGCTTATATTCCACGCTATAACGCAGAGGTGGCAGAGGCGTTTCCAATCCGTCGCTGATCTGGGCATAAAGCTTTTCGCAGCGGGCAAACCATGCCTGCAATTCTTCTTTGCTTTGCACCTTATCCATGCTCCACAGACGGCTCAGGTGCCGATGCTCATCGAAGCCTTTCAAGGGCTCTGCGCCTACCCGAACAGAAGGAGAGTCCGGCAAAGTAACGCCAGACTCTTTTTCCATCGCGATCAGCTGAGCATATTTGCTATCCCATTGCGCATCGGACATGGGGCTTTCACCTGTGGTGTAATACAAGCGGGAAGCCTGATTCAGTTCATCAATAAGGGCTCGCATTTGCTCGTTTGTATTGCTCATTCTTCATTCACCTTTACAATAGGCGCAATGGACATAACAAACTCCTTCTGTCCATAGGCCACAAAACTGATGACCACACGGGCATCTGAACCGGTGCCGTAGATAGCGGTCACATTTCCTTCGCCAAACTTGCGGTGCATGACCCGGTCGCCGGGCTTAAACAGGCTGCCGACTGAAGCCGTAGGGATATTGCGTGCCGCAGAAGGGGTAAAGCCCTTTTGCAAGCCGGGAATGCCTAATGCATTCATTCCCTGTCCAATACCTGCCGAGGTCGACTGAAAACGAGGTGTGCGTCTCATAGTCGTGGGCTGATAGCTGGCGGCTGCGCCGGGGAAGCTGCGTTCCCGCTTGCTGATAAGCTGATCATCCAGCACGCGCTTGGGAATTTCGTTTAGGAAGCGGCTGGGTGCATTAAAATTGACTTGGTTGAACAACATACGCTGGGAAGCATAGCTGATGTGCAGCAGCTTTTGCGCACGGGTAATGGCCACATAGCAGAGGCGGCGTTCTTCTTCGATCTTTTCATCGTCGCCAAGACAGCGTCCATTGGGGAAAACGCCTTCTTCCAAGCCTGTTATGAACACAACAGGAAATTCCAGACCCTTTGCACTGTGAATGGTCATCAAGGTAACGGCTTTGTTATCGGCTGTGTGGTTATCCAGATCGGATACCAGCGCAACGTTTTCCAAATAATCAGACAGGCTCGGTGCTTCGGCTGCCTGCTCGTATTCTTTTACGGCTCCGAGGAATTCGTTGATGTTCTCAACGCGGTTTACGCCTTCCTCAGATTGGTCTCGTTCATACTGCGCTTTTAAGCCGGTGCGTTCGATCACATAATCGACAAATTCGCTTACGCCCATATCTTCAAGGCTCAAGACAAGTTCATTCATCAATTCGCCAAAATCGTGCACGCATTTGCGGGGACGGGCCGAAAGGGTCTCGGGAATGTCCACCAAAGCACTGTATAGCGGCATTTCCTTTTCGGCAGCGTGGCGTACCAGTTCTGCAATGGTACTGTCGCCAATAGATCGTTTTGGGTTGTTGATGATCCTGCGCAGGCTCACATCATCGGAAGGATTGACGATACAGCGAAGATACGCAACGATATCCTTTACTTCCTTACGGTCATAGAAGCGAAGACCGCCGTAGATGCGATAGGGAATACCGGCACGAACCAGCATTTCTTCTAAAATACGGCTCTGGGAGTTAGAACGGTACAGGATAGCGATCTCGCCATGCTCTGCTTGCCGGTTCAGCCGCAGCTGATGGATGCGGTCGCAGATCCAAGCGGCTTCTTCCCGTTCGTCGCCAGCATGAAACAGCTTGATGGATTCGCCCTCTTCGCTTTCCGTCCAGAGCACTTTTTCCATACGACCCATATTGTGGGCGATCACCTGATTGGCGGCATCCAAAATATTGGCGGTGCTGCGGTAGTTTTGCTCCAGCTTGATCACCGTGGCATCGGGGAAATCTTTTTCAAAATCGAGGATGTTACGTACATCCGCACCACGCCAACCATAGATGCTCTGGTCGTCGTCGCCTACAACGCATAGATTGCGGCTTTCGCTGGTAAGCAGCTTTACCAACGAATACTGGGCAAAGTTGGTATCTTGGTATTCGTCTACATGTACATAGGCAAAGCGGTTGCGGTAGCTTTCCAGCACAGGAGGATGGTCGGCAAACAGCTCCAAGGTACGCACCAGCAGGTCGTCGAAATCCAATGCGTTGGAGCTGCGCAGCTTAACTTCGTAAGCGCTGTAGGCATCGTGGAGCATCTGTGCACGAAAATCTTTTTCGGATTGAGCAAACCATTCATCTGGGCTGAGCAGCTTATCTTTGGCATCGCTGATCTTTGCCTTGATCTCTTTGACCGGCAATATTTTATCATCGATGTTCAGCTGCTTTAATACTTCTTTTACAACGGCGGTTTGGTCGTCGTCATCATAGATGGTAAAGGAACGCGTGTAGCCCAATTTTTCGATATCACGGCGCAAAATACGGGCGCACATGGAGTGAAAGGTGCTTACCCAAACTTCGTCCCCAGCTTCGCCTACAAGGGCAGAAACACGGGCGCGCATTTCCTTAGCGGCTTTGTTGGTAAACGTAATAGCCAAAATGTGCCAAGGCTTAACGCCCTGATCGATCAGATTCGCAATGCGGTAGGTGAGGGCACGGGTCTTGCCGCTGCCTGCGCCAGCCAAAATAAGAACAGGGCCCTCCAATGTTTCGGCAGCAAGCCGCTGCTGTGCATTCAAACAATCCAGATTCATACGCTTTGATCCTTTTCTTCCTTCTGTTGTATCAAGCCGGAGGCTTCAAGCCTATCCAAGGCAAGGTTATAACCGTCTGCGCCATATTGCAAAGAGCGGTTTACACGGCTGATGGTCGCAGTGGATGCGCCTGTACGCTGCGCGATCTCTTGATAGGTCACTTTTTGGCGCAGCATAACAGCTACCTCAAGCCGTTGGGTTATGCTTTTCATTTCCTGAATGGTCAGCATATCTTCCAAAAGGCGGTAGGCTTCTTCTTTGGTTTCTAAGCACAGCAAAGCCTCCATCAGCAAATCGGTTTGATCGCCTTTCCATCTGGGTGTAAACACAGCTACATACCTCCGACTATCCATATGTTACTGCATCTATTATACCACTTCTTGAAAAGGAAAGAAACAGAGAAAATGTTTTTTCGCTGTCAGCTGCTGTTGGTGCGCTACATATGCATATCTATTTTCTGTTGCTTGGTTTTTTGCCAAACAAACCGCCCGTCATTTCACTGATGGAATGCTTCCATTTATCCATACCGCCCTTGGAACCTGCAGACAGAAATGCAAACGCCCCCAGACCGACCACAAGTGCTACAACGAGCCAAATAATAGCGCCGGAGCCTTTGTTGCTCTCGGTAGCTGGTTTTTCCGTGTCAGTTTTATTGCTTTTGGGAGCAGAAACATCACTGCTGCCTGCCGAACCCACCACGCCGCCAAACAACGCTTTATAGACGACTTCCGCCATGGGGCCGGTGGAGGCCAACACTCGTTCTTTGGGCAGCGTATGGGTACCAAACTCCAAAAGTACGCTTCTGGGAGCCAGATCTTGGTTGTAGGTACCTTTGCCCATATAGATATCTTTGATCAGCCCCGGATAGATCTTGTCACCAACTGCCTTGATGCGTTTGGCAAAGGCAAGATTGGCCTCCTTGTTCTGGTTGCTCTTGCCCACCAGCAGACGCACTTTGCTCATGGACTTATCGCCAATGGTCACAGCATATTCATCAGGATCCGGAATGCCGTCCCGGTGCAGATCGAAAATGCCGTTGGGCATGGTCTTGATAAGTGCCATCGCCGTTTGACGGCTTCGGCGATAGGCTCCTGCGTCGTGAGGGTGATGGGTCGCGTCGTTTAGCTCAACAGTCGCCCCCAGAGCTTGCAACTTTTTAGAAAAATCGTTGGCGATATCATATATGCCCCCTCGCTGCTCGTCGCTTTCGGTGCCATCGCCTTTTAGGTAGCTTTCGTCGCTGTGGGTGCAGTAAAGTGCGATCTTTCGTTTGTTTGCAGCGCTTACAGGCACTGCATCGCTCTCTTCCAGCCAAGCGAGTTCCGGCATTTCTGCAAGGCCAAGCATGACGGCTGTAGCAGTATGCGATGCTCCATCTACTTCTGCAATGCGGTAATGATGGTCGTTGGCGCTTATGTATTCATCACCGATCTCGCAGTTTCCGTGGATGTAGGTAAGCACTTGACCATTTTCGTCAACGATGGTATAGACCGCCTCTTCTCCTTGCGCAAGCGCAGGCGTAAAGGGGAGTGCAAGTAGAAAGAAAATAAGAAGAAAAGCTGCTTTTCGCATTTACTTACCCCCTTTCGTCGGTTGCTTTATCATGCTGTGTATTGGCGCTTTTTTGCCTCTGGTGGCTCTTTCCAAGATCTCACCTGTCAATTCGCAAAGCAAAACAGCCAGCAGACCACCGATGACCATGGCATCAAATGCACCAGCGCCGCCAATACTCAGCACTTGTTTAACACCATTAAAACGATTCACAACTGCCACAGCAACATCTGCCAGCATTACGCCCCATACGCCGCTGATGAATGCAGCTCGGCGGGAACGTCCCAGCACATAGGCCGTCAGCCCGGCGACCACGCCATTCAGATACATAGGGTCAAAAGGCAGCTGCTCCGGCTCATCGGGCAGGAGAAAAGCGGAGATCGTGTACACCAGAGCAGCAGTAAGCAGGGTCGATAGCAACGCCCGCAAACGCTCCTTATTCGTGCCAGCCCTTACGAGTAAGTATAGGCAGATACCGCTGGGGATCAATCCTCCGCCAATACTGATCTCTACCGTTCCCAAACGTATGTTGGGTAGAAGCGTACCAAAGAACATCAGCGCAAGCAGCAAGAGAGCAGCTCTGTCTGTCAGATACATCCTATCCAACACACGCTGCGCCACACCGAAGAACACAAAGATCGCCGCAACCGTAAGCAGCACCATTCCGATCGACATCGTTTACACCCTTTCTGTAGGCGGAGATAGGCATAGCTTTTGCTCCAAGGAGCAAAAACATGCACCGAAAAGCTAAACACAAAGGAAACCAATGCGGCATCTTTCCATCTGGATGGTTTTGTGATATACTTATTATTGGTATACTTTCTATTCTTGTTGGTACGTATGAAATGGAGGAGGCGACCAGCGATGGCAAAGGAAACATTGAATTTGGTAATTGCCGGTTTGGGCAGTCAGCCTTTGGCTTTTGCTTGCTTCGTTATGGCCCGTTTGGCACAAAACAAAGGGTTGGATGTACAAATTTTTGAGCCGGAAGGTTCCGGCTGCAAAGCGCTGGCGCATGTGCGCATCGGGCAAAAACCTGCTCGTGCTCCCATTGGTAATGAGGAAGCGGATGTGCTGATCGGTCTTGAACCCATCGATGCCATCAAAGCACTTCCGTACCTGAAAAAAGACGGTCTGTTGCTCTTTAACAGCCCCGATACCCTCACCAATGACATGCTGGCTTCTGCCTTCCCCGATGTAAAGGCACCGCTTTCTTTGCTGGATGGTTATCGTGTAGAGAAACGGGATACCCTTACCATGTCTAAAAAGATGGGCGCGCCCATTGCTATGGTGACCATTTTGCTAGGCATGCTCAGCAAGCATCTGCCGTTTTCTGCATTCGATTGGCAGCATGCCATCGGTTGCTCTGTGCCCAGAAAGACCATCGGTATCAATATTGATGCTTTTCTGGCCGGGCGTGGTGAAGACGATGCCGAACCGGTCAAGCGCAGCTTGCTGGACCAATCCGAAACGAAGAAGGATGACCAATGCTCCGAAACAACTATGTAACGGTTGACCTTGCGGCGATCCGCAATAATTATCTGGTACTTCGCAACTGCGTGCCCGGTCATGTACGGGTGATGCCTGTGATCAAAGCCGATGCCTATGGCCATGGGATGATCCCTGTAGCCAAGACATTGCAAACCCTTGGTGTCAACGATTTTGCTGTGGCTTTGGTCGAAGAGGGGATCGCCCTGCGTCAGGCAGGCATTACCGCCCGTATTTTGATCCTTGGCGCCGCTATGCCCAATGCCGCAGGTGAAGCCGTAGCCTACGACCTTACCCAGACGGTGTTTTCTGTGGATGCGCTGGACTTTATCAATACAGAAGCCGCACGCAGACACAAGACCGCCTCTGTGCATATCAAGCTGGATACAGGCATGAACCGCATCGGTCTTCGCACAGAGGAAGAGGCGGCCGCTCTGTCCGCTGCACTTGAGCAAATGATCCATGTACAGGCGACTGGTATTTATACTCACTTCGCCTCTGCAGACGAACCCCAAGCCGATGGCAGTCTCAACGATTACAGCCATCAGCAATTGGAACGTTTTATCAAGCTTCGCAGCTATTTTGATCCGTCCATTCCGGCCCATGTAGCCAATAGCGCCATGAGCCTGCTGGCTCCCGAAGCGTATTTTTCTATGATCCGGGAAGGCATCTCCCTCTATGGTTATCCGCCAGTCAAGACGGTTCTTTCCTTTACCCATGCGCTAAGCTGGCATAGCGAGATCGTCCATATCAAAGAGATCCAAAAAGGTGAGACCATTGGCTATGGGCGCAGTTATACCGCCGAAAAAGACATGCGCATCGCAACGGTAGCTGTGGGCTATGGCGATGGTTACCACCGCACTGCCAGCAACAAGGGCGAAATGCTCGTTGGCGGCCGCCGTGCACCGATCGTTGGCAGGATCTGTATGGATCAGACCATGGTGGATGTGACCCATATTCCAGATGCAAAAGTGGGGGATGAGGTCATCCTCATCGGCTCTCAGCAAAACGAGACCATCACCGCAGAAGAGGTTGCTCAGTGGGCTGGCACCATCAGCTACGAAGTGCTGCTGGGCATTACCGCTCGTGTGCCTCGTCTGTACATGAATGCCTGATTTTTAGAACGTTCGCTATCTGCGCCTGTTCGAAAGAAAGGAAACGACCATGCAACAAAGCAAAAAGAAGAACAAAACCATAGAACCGATCGTCAAGCCGATCCTATACGGTACATGGAACAGCAAAGAAGCTTATAAACTTGCCCCCAAGCGCACCCTTTCCATTTTGCTCATCGCATTGGTATATGTGTTTTTCAGCATCATGGCAGGGTTTGATAATGCTGTTTTGCAGATCATCCTGTCGATCGCGATCGTGGGCGTGGTTTTCTATTTCCAGTGCAACAAGGGCATGGAGGCCGGCGAGAAGGATGCTGCGTTTTCCGAGATATTGTACGAGCGGCAAACAGATGGGCGCAATGTGACCCAAGAAGATCTGCAGCGCTGCTTTCACCCCATGCGGGGCGCTTATGCCACGCTGTTGGGCGCTATTCCCTTTTTGATCGTTTGCATCGTTTATGCTTTCATGGCAAAACCATGGAGTTATCAACTGGGTGTTTTGCCCAGCTGGACCGATTCGCTGCTTATGCAGAATGAATTTAGCGATGCGGTTTCCTACTATGGAGTCACTCACGATTTGAACCTTTCCGACATTCTGCGCATTATCGTTCGCTGCCTTACGATGCCTTTTGTTAACATTGCCAGTGTTTTTGGCAAAACACAGATCGTTTGGGTAGAACGATTCTCTGCTATTTTAATGCTGATCGGTCCCATGGGTTTTGGGCTGGGCTATTCCCGTGGTCATGCCTTGCGCACGCAGATCAATACCGGCATTGCACAGGGCGTTGAAAAGAAAAAGCGTAAGGAACGCAAAGCTCGCAGACAGCGCCAGCGCAGTTCCTCACCTGAAAGGCTGATTTAAGTCATGCGTATTATCGCAGGTCGTGCAAGGGGTACACAGTTGGTAGCTCCTAAGGGATTGGATACACGTCCCACTCAGGACAAAGTAAAGGAATCCCTCTTTAGCATGATCCAATTCGACATTCCCGATGCGACAGTGCTGGATCTGTTTGCAGGCAGCGGCGCATTGGCGTTGGAAAGCCTGAGCAGGGGAGCAGAGGAAGCCGTTGTAGTCGATAAAAGCCGGGAGGCGCTGGACTGCATCCGCAAAAACATTGCCAAAATGCGGCTTGAAGAAAGCGTTACAGTGCTTGCCTGCGATTGGACACAAGCCCTTGAAAAATGCAAGCAGCAGGGCAAGCAATTCGATCTTGTTTTTCTTGACCCGCCATATCGCATGACCGAACTTGGCGATATGTGCGAAAAGATGCAAAAACTTGGTTTGCTAAACCCCGGTGCCATGATGGTTTTAGAACATCGCACAGGTGTAGCGCTTCAGCTTTCAGAGCATTTCACGCTCGAAAAAGAGCGCACCTATGGCGAGACCCAGATCCACTTCTACCGCTATGAGGAGGCTGCACATGGATCCTAAATGCTGCGTTTATGCTGGTAGCTTCGACCCCATTACCAGCGGTCATTTGGATATTATCCGCAGAGGGGCTTCCGTTTTTCCACGGCTGATCGTAGCCGTATTGCGCAATCCTTCCAAAAAGGGTTCGTTTACCATCGAAGAACGCCTGTCTATGATCGAGCGCAGCTGCGGTGATCTGCCCAATGTGACTTTTGATAGTTTCGATGGTTTATTGGTAGACTACATGCGCAAGATGAATGCAGGGGTCATTCTGAGAGGGCTTCGGGCGGTAAGCGATTTTGAAAGCGAATTTCAGATGGCGCAGCTCAATCGCCAGATGGAGCCGCAGGTGGAAACCTTCTTTTTGATGACCTCGCCGGAGCATGCCTACCTAAGCTCCAGCGCCGTAAGAGAGATCGCCATGTTCGGCGGCGATATTTCTGCCTTTGTACCCCAGCCTATCGTGGAGGAAGTTTCCCGCAGGCTTCGCAAATAACGCTTATTGTACTTTGTAGTTTGTTAGGAGGGCGATTCTATGCAGCAACGTGCAGACAAGCAGATTTTGTTCCGACAGCATATGGAAAACTTGGAGATGCTGGTTCAGGGTGCCAAAAAGGTGCCTTTGACCAACTCTTGTATGATCGATAGCGATCGCGTCATCAACCTTATCAAGGCCGCCAAGGAAGAGTTGCCGACCGTGATCGCCGAAAGCGAAGGCATCGTAAAAAATCAGAATGCCATTATCAGCAACGCCAACGAGCGGGCTCAGCACCTGCAGGCAGAAGCCACCTCCCGCGCTACTCAATTCTATAACGATGCGCAGGCCAAAGCACAGCAGACCATGGCTGCTGCCAATAAGCAAGCCAACGATACGCTTACTGCCGCACAGCAGCAGGCTGCCAAGCTTATCAACGAAGCTCAGGAACAGGCAGCCGCTTTGATCAGCGAAGCGCAAGCCCGTGCCGATCAGCTGGTAAGCGAACAAGAGATCCTCACCCGGGCCAGCATGGAAGCCGAGGAACTCAAACTAGCCACCCAGACAGAGGTAGACCGTCTTTATACCGATGTATACCGTCACATCGACGATGTGTTGGCGCAACTGGATCGCTCCATCAGCGAAAAGCTGACGGATATCCGCATGACCCGCCAGCAGATCGACCAGAGCATGCATTGAGCCGCCACCAAACTTTGGCATGTTTGCAAGCCACCTGCCCGGTTAACAATAGTCGGGAGATGCCGCAACGCCAAAGGAGGGGTATTATGTTCAAACGAAAAGCAACTATTTGTGTCATCGCCGCAACCATGTTGACGGTGATGACGCTTTTTTGTTGTCCTTTGCCGAATGCCCCACTACTTGAGACCTTCACCATTCGTGCGCAGACACTGCAAAACATCTGCATGCTGGATGGGGAGGCGGTTGCAGCTGATCAAATGCCCATTGTGGCGTTAAGTGCCGGCAGAGTAACGCAGGTATGTGTAAAGTCAGGCGAACATGTGAAGGCGGGCCAATTATTGGTACGCCTTGATGCCACCTACGAAACGGAAGCGTTGGCGGCTTTGCAATCGCAGCTTTTCCAGCTTGGCCATGGCTTGCAATATATGTCCGGTAGCCATTTGACCGCCCTTACGCAAACGCAGATGACAAAAGAGCTTGTAAAGCAGCAAGCTGCCTTGCAAGCGGCTATAGAGACCAAACAGATCAGAGCACAAACTAGCGGGATCGTGAATGACTTGTTTGTTGATAATAATATGTATCTTGAGTCAGCAACTCCGATCGGCACGCTATGCGGAGAAGGTTTGCAAGTTACGGCATGGTGGCCTGCGAAGGAGGGACAGCCACCTGTTCTTGGTACCGCTGCTTTGTGGTGCGCACAGGATGGTACGCCATTGGAGACTTTGGTGCTTGAAAAGGTCAGCGCACCTATTCAAATGAACGGCTCTGCTGCTCATCCATTGGTATTTCGCATGTCATCCGGCAACAAAATAAACTTGGTGATCGGGGATAAAGCACCGATCAGATTGTTGAAAGAATCGATACAAGCACAGGCTGTTGTACCGATCGAAGCATTGGATGATACTGGGCAAATCTGGCTGCTGCGTAACGGAAACGCTGTACCCATAGTGCCTGAGAGGAAAGGTTGCGATCATCTTTACTTACAAGTACAAAATTCCCTCGTTGGCGAATGCGTCATTTTGCATCCGGAAAAGTGGGCGCTGGAGGCTGGCGCAAAGCCAAGAAAGCGGGTTAAAGAGTGATTCGATTATTCAAACTTGGGCTGCAAAATGTGCTGTCCGCTTTATTGCGCTCCTCCTTGACGGTGCTTGGGCTTGCTATTGGGGTCGCTGCGATTCTTGCAGTACTTACATTAGGCGAAGCTGGAAAAGATCAAGTGAAAAGCGAAATAGGCAGATTGGGCGTTGATCGTGTACGTATAACATCTGCTGATATGAACAATGGTCTGCATACCGATGATGGCGATTATCTAAGAATGCTTCTTCATACCCAGATAGATGAACTTGTCTGCTTGGAAGGCAGGTTGCACAAAGGAGAAGATGTGTTTGTTGCACCTTTGATCGGTTGCAGCACAGACTACCTTCGACAGATGGATCCTGTTTTGATCAAAGGTACTATCCCCAAGCAATGGCATACCGCAGCGCCTGTAGCTTTGGTGGGGGAAAGCATAGCGGAGATCTTGAACCTGAAGGTAGGGGAATGGTTTTCTGCGAATGGAGCTATGATGCTTTGCGCAGGTATCATCGGAACCAGCCAACAAGCCACCCAACTAGATACCAGCAAAGCAGTGACCGTTCCCAAAGATCTGCTGCTGGCGTATACTGGCGGCATGATCAGCGAGATGTCTGTGTTGGTGCCACAAGACCGAGCACCCGACAGCGTTGCGGCCTTTGCTGCGGAAATGTTAGCAAAAGAGCGTTCGGTAAAGGTAAATGCGATCAGCTTGCAAGTACAAGCGGATGCCGCACAGTCGGTACTGAATACTTTTGTGGATGTGTTGGGTTGGGTAGCCGTTATTTGCATGACAGTGGCCGGGATCGGGGTGATGAACATCCTGCTGGTCAGCGTTCGGGAAAGACGAAGAGAGATCGGCATTATGCAGGCCTTAGGAGCTAATGGAATGCAAATCTGCTGTCTTTTTCTTTGCGAAGCATTCATCTATGGTCTGGCTGGCGGTATTCTGGGTCTGCTGATCGGCGGTGTAGTGGTAGCTGTAGCTGGTGCCAGCATGGGGCTTTCGCCGGTCATACGGGCAGGAGATTGTACAGTTGTGTTTCTGGCTGCTATGCTTCTTGGGCTTGCTGCAGGCGGGCTGCCGGCCATAAGAGCCAGCATGCTTAAGCCTGTAGATGCTCTGCGGGATGATTGATAACTATTCGGCGATCATATCTTCTTTTTTGTGTACATGGTGTACAAACCTGAGGGCGTTTTTTGGCGATTTGGTCAATTCCACCTCAGAGAAAAATACGGTATAATGATGCCAATGAAATGCGGGCGACGGATGTATGTTATCACCGGAGCCAAGCATATCAACAAAAGGAGGAAGCTTAGAAATGGCAAGCTTGTCTTTGAATCACATCTATAAGGTATATTCCGGTAACGTGACCGCTGTTAGCGATTTCTGCCTGGAGATCGACGACAAGGAATTCATCGTTCTGGTTGGTCCTTCCGGTTGCGGTAAGTCCACCACCCTGCGTATGGTCGCTGGTCTGGAAGAGATCTCCTCTGGCGAACTGTACATCGGCGACCGTCTGGTCAACGACGTAGCTCCCAAGGATCGCGACATCGCCATGGTTTTCCAGAACTACGCTCTGTATCCCCACATGACCGTGTTCGACAACATGGCTTTCGGTCTGAAGCTGCGCAAGACCCCCAAGGCTGAGATCAAGCAGCGCGTTGAAGAAGCCGCCAAGATCCTCGACATCGCTCACCTGCTCAACCGTAAGCCCAAGGCTCTGTCCGGCGGTCAGCGTCAGCGTGTTGCTCTGGGCCGTGCTATCGTTCGTGAGCCCAAGGTCTTCCTGTTCGACGAACCTCTGTCCAAC
>JAZSRK010000066.1:0-4687 GCA_045538465.1 Candidatus Limiplasma sp.
CGCCATAGGCGAGTTTTTCGACGACCTGAAGAAAGCCACCCCTACGTTTTCGAAACATAGGGGTGGCTTTCTGTTTTGCAAACATTCATCAAATGCCCAGACTGGGCTTTTTCCTTACTCGATCGTGCTAACGGTGGCCAGAATGCTGTTGATGTAGAACCAGCAAGCTTCCTCGTTGTAGGGTTCAACGGCGGTAAAGACGATCTCCAGCAGCCCGCCATCCTTCCCTTCGACTACGCAGTAGCACAGCGCCTGATCGTTCAATTCGGGCTTGGGCTCATAAATAACGCTGCGTGCGCCGTTGCGGGTCACATCGGTCACATAGTAGTTTTCTACATCCATCTGGTAGTAGTCCAAATACTCCTGTACCGTGGCTTCGTAGCCATAGAAATGCACTCTGATAAATTCGTTGCCATAGACCGAAATTTCGTCGCCGATGTACTGATCGGGGCTGACACGCACCATGCTTGTGGGCAGGAGCACCTTCAGGTTCATGTTATCATGGCTGACGCCGATGAACTGTCCCCGGTTCTGGTCGTCGGCATAGGTCTGGCTGGTAATGCGCACGGTACTGAGAATGCTTTCTACCAGCGCACGGTTTTCTTCCTCGGCGGTCATATCGGCGGGGTAGAAGCTCAGCTCCATCAGGTTTTTGTCGGGCGCAGCCTGCAAAACCAGCAAGGCGCACATGCCCGAATTGCCCTTGAAGGTGAACCACTGCACATCCACATCGTTTACGGTCATGCTTTCGCCATCCACCATTTCACGGGGCAGGCGCTCCTGATGGTAGGTATCCAGATCGGTAAAGGGCAGGGGAGCTACACCGATGAGCATGCTTTCATTCACATAGCCAACATTAAAGCCTTGACCCGGCCCCCTATTGACAAAGCCATCCGGCAAAACAAAGGCCAGATCGCTTTCTACAGAATGCACCACCTGACCCGAAGCGGACTGCGGCAAAGCGTATGCGGGCAGCAGGGAAGCAAGCATCAGCATTGCCAACAAAACAGCTACGATTTTTTTCATTGCAGTTACCCTCTTTCATCATATGAACTGTTATACGCTGCGCAACGGTCGTTTGTGCGCAATAGAATTACCTGTATTTTACACGCGCATAAAGGAATTGTCAAGGCAGCGCAAGGGTATGCACTGCTGCAAGCAAGGGTATGCACTGCTGCAGTTTTACAGCATGCGGTATTCCTCCAGCATCACCCGGAAACCTTCCACCGTTTCGGAGAAGTGAATGCCGACGCCCTCGGCCTTGGCGCCGTTCATCATCATGTTGCGCCCCTCGCCTTCCGGGGTGGATATGGCGTTGAGCAGTTCCTCTGCCCGGTGGGCTGCCCCCAGCAGGGCAAAGATCCGCTGATAGATCTCATAGGTGCTCAAGGTGGTCAGACTGCCGTAGTTGTACACCCCGCCGGGGGCCTTGAGCACCAGCGGCAATTGATCCACCACCTGCCGCACATAGGTGATGCCCCGATGGTCGTTGTGGTTGACGGTGATGGGCTGCCCCGTGCACAGCGCCCGCAGCGCCATGGTATACAGGTTGTTGCCCGTGTACAGCCCTCGGTGAGGCATATCGTACATCCAGCTCAAGCGCAAGGCGGCAGCATCCGGGCACAGGGACAGCACTTTTTGCTCCGCTTCCAGCTTGTGGCGGGCATAGACATTCTTCGGGCTGAGCGGTGCATCCTCCCGGAGGGGCTCTGCGCCCCCGCAGCCGGTGTACACCTGATCGCTGCTAAAGAACACCAGCTTGGCTCCTACATCCCGGCAGGCCATGGCTACATTTTGTGCGCCTTCCACATTCACCCGGCGGCTCAGATCCGGGTCTTTTTCGCAAATATCGATGCGGGAGATGGCAGCGCTGTGAATGACCGCATCCGGCTTTACAGCGGCGATCATCCGGCGCACGCTGCTTTCGTTGGTCAAGTCCATCTCGCTATGGGTGGGCGCTACCACCCGCGCGCTGCCAAAGGCGCCGGGCAAAGTCATCCGCGCGCCTACAAAGCCGCTGCCGCCAGTTACCAAAATGGTTTCGTATTTCATGGGTGAAGCCCTCCCCTATGGTTTCTTTTTTTATGATTGTACCACAGCCAACAACGTTTGACCATCCTGCTGTATAGCACAGCCTGCATGCCCGCCATACTATTGCTGCCAATGCACTTTGGGAGGGATGCACCATCATTCGCATGGAGAACATCTGCAAGGAATACCCCGGACACAAGGGGCAGCCCGGGCTGCCAGTGCTGCGCAACGTGTGCCTTTCGGTAGGGCAGGGAGAGTATGTATCCATCGTAGGACCCAGCGGCAGCGGTAAAAGCACGCTGATGCACATCTTGGGCTGTCTGGACACCCCCACCTCCGGCTCCTATCGGCTGGATGGGCAGGAAGTGACCGGGCTTAACGGCGGGGCATTGTGCCGGGTACGGCAGCAGAAGATCGGCTTCGTGTTTCAGGGCTACCAACTGCTCAAAAAGCTGACCGCATTGGAAAACGTAGCTTTTCCCCTGATGCTGCGGGGCGTGCCCCTTAGCAAACGGGAAGCCGCCGCCATGGAAGCCCTGAGCAAGGTAGGCCTACGCGACCGGGCGCGCCACCTGCCCTGCCAGCTCAGCGGCGGGCAGCAGCAGCGCGCCTCCATTGCCCGGGCACTGTGCTGCTCCCCAGCGCTGCTGCTGTGCGACGAGCCCACCGGCGCACTGGATGAAGCCAGCCGGGACGAAGTGCTCCTTTTGCTGGAGGAGCTGCACCATGCCGGGCATACCATCGTGGTCATCACCCACGACCCCTGTGTAGCAGCAAGGGCACAGCGCTGCTGGCGGGTGGAGGGTGGGAAGGTTTTTGCCGAGGATACGCTTGGTTAAAGACCTTATCATAGAAAAAACCAGCACACTGCCCGCCTCACCGGGAGACAGACAGCGTGCTGGATGGGATATCCACCGGGGATGTATTGGTTTGTCAATTGGCATGCATGCTCATTTACCGGTCGCCGCCGCAAGAGGAGCAATGGAAACAGGAGCCATTTGGGCATCATCGGCGGGCTCAGCCATATCGGCAGGGGCCTGTTCGGTCACGGGCTGGGCTGCATCGGCTGCGGGTGCGCCCTCGGCAAACTGGGGCTGTTCCGGGCCGCCGCAGGTGTGCAGCAGCCAGCTGAGCAGCTTGACGGTGTTTTCGTCGTTGCCACCGTTGATGAGGATGCAGGCATAGCTGTTATCACAATAGAGCTGATGATCGGCAATGGCGGGCATGGCACTCATGGGCACGCCGCAAAGCCAAGTCTCGCCGGTATCGGGGTTGACAACATAGCAACCGGTCAGGTCGATGCCATCCAGATTAATGGCGCCGCTATCCACGTAAGGCTGCAGGTTCATCATGGCGCCGCCGGTCATCATGTTGACAAAGTCGCTGGCAGGCAGGGTGTACAGATCACCCTCGCCGGAGACGGCCCATGTGGTCAGCATCACAGCTCCATTCATTTCATCCAGTATAATGGGGCGGAACGTTACTTCCTCCATACCCGGCAATGCTTCGGTGTGGGCTTTCTCCATCAGCGCTTCAGCCGCTGTACCGTCATCCAGCTGAACGCCGCCAAAGAACCATTCCACCTTCAGGTGATTGGGGGACTGATAGCGGGTAACGGTATGGATCAGATTCCAGCCTAAAAAGGCCAGCGCGATCACCAAAATGTAGATCCACAAAGTATAGTGGAAATGGGTCTGGATGCGCTTTTTGGTTATGGGCATAGAAATTTTCATGGCGGGGTCTCCTTTGGCAAATATTCGCTTGCGTTTGGCTGCGCCCAAAAAAGAAAAAGACGGCGCAGCAAACCGCACATGTCGGCGGTTTCTCCGCACCGTCTATTATAGTGCATCAAAAAGCAGTTTGTCCATAGAAAAAGCGGGGCTTCACGGCTTTGCTGCGCGGGCTGCTTCCCATTCCTCGCGCAAAATGGCGTGCATGCATGCATCTACGATGCCTTGGTTGTTCCAATCCGCTTTGCGCAAAACCGCCTCAGGCTGAAGACCGCACTTGCTCATCACCCGCCCGGAAGCAGGGTTGTGGGGGTCGTGCAAGCTTTCGATGCGCCCTGCGCCCACCTTGTCAAAGAAGAAATCTACCAACGCACCAAGGGCTTCGGTGGTGTACCCCTTTCCCCACCATGCTTTGCCCACACAATACCCAATATGGATCTTGGCTGTGCGCTCATCCGACTCCACCACCGATATGCTGCCCACCACTTCGCCCAGCTCCTTTAGCTCCATAGCCCACTGGTAATGGTCCGGCTTTGGGTAGGCGCTTATCCAATCGGTGATCACATAACGGGTCACATCCTCGCTGGCATGCGCGGGCCAACGCAGGTAACGGGTCACATCCGGGTCTGCGCACCAGTTGCGGTAAGCGACCGGAATATCCTCTGGCGTAAAAGCACGCAGAATAAGTCTGGGCGTTTCCAAACGGCAGGTTCCCAAGTGGTTCATGGCAGACCCTCCTTTGGGGCGTAATTTGCTGTATTATATAGCGAATACGGCATGGTGTCAAGGTTGCGGGCATACAAAAACTGCGCCCCCCGTATGGGGAGCGCACAGACTGCCGATAAACCTTGGGTGGAGTCGGAGGGCCGCAGCCCTCCGACTTTCAAACCGAAACCAGCGACATGCGCGGTGGTTTCGGAACCCTT
>JAZSRK010000023.1:0-3428 GCA_045538465.1 Candidatus Limiplasma sp.
GCGCCTGACAGCTCTCCCAGAGGGAGAGCCAAGGGTGGGAGGGCAGCCACGCCTGTCAACTCTGCCAGAGGGAGAGGTAAAGGGGGAAAGCTGTTACACCCCGCCAACTCCAGTTCGGGTTGCAAGGCGATGCACGAATGCAGCCACCAGCCGGCCCGCACCGCGACGGTAGAGAGCGACGTCAAATCCCCTGCTCTTTTTTGCGGCGGGTAAAAGGGCAAACGTAGCTGCGCCAACACGCACGTATGGCAGCCAACATTCACCCGGCAAATGCAAGTTTTGCCCGCCGCCGCAAAAAAGGGCAATCAAAGGGATTTGACCAAAGCGAACGTGTCGCTGTTTTCTGCCTACTCTTTTTAAAAAGAGTAGGCGCGGGTGTGGGGGTGCGTAACCCCCACCCAGTTCCTCGCAGCGGCAGTGCGAGAAAACCACACGGCATAGCTGCTGTCAGCAGCAACTGATTGCACAAACAAAGACAAACCCTCTCAGTCAGGCTGCGCCTGACAGCTCTCCCAAGGGGAGAGCCAAGGGTGGGGGGCGGCTGCGCCTGACAGCTCTCCCAAAGGGAGAGCCGAGAGCATGATGGCTGCCCCTCTCCCTTGCGATACCGCAAGAAAGAGAGTATACTGTTGCTACTGGCAGTTTCTTTGTCAGGCATCAGGAAGGATGAAGTACCAATGCGCATCAATGTGACACGCAGCTCCATGCCCAGCATGGAGGAATATATCAACGAGATCAGCCCGCTGTGGGACAGCCACTGGCTCACCAACAACGGCACCAAAGCCAATGCCCTCAAGAGCGAATTAGAGGCGTATTTCCCCTGCCCCCATGTTGAGCTGTTCTCCAACGGGCACTTGGCGCTGGAGGCGCTTTTACGCGCCATGGGACTCAAGGGCGAGGTCATTACGACGCCTTTCACCTTTGCCTCCACCACCCATGCCCTTGTGCGCTGCGGGCTTACGCCGGTGTTCGTTGACATCCGACCGGAGGATTGTACCCTTGACCCGGATCGTGTGGAAGAGATGATCACCCCCAACACCTGCGCTATTTTGCCGGTACATGTGTACGGGCAGCTGTGTCAGGTGGAGCGGTTTGAAGAGATCAGCCGCAAGCACGGCATCCCTGTAATCTACGATGCTGCCCATGCCTTTGGCGTAAGCAAAAACGGGGTTTCTGCCGCTGCCATGGGGTATGCCAATATGTTCTCCTTCCACGCCACAAAGGTTTTCCATACCATTGAGGGCGGCTGCATCACCACGGGGGATGCAGCCCTGTGCCAGCGCTTGGCCATGGAGCGCAACTTCGGCATCGCCGGAGAGGAAAGCACGCCCTGCGTGGGCGGCAACGCCAAAATGAACGAGTTTCAAGCTGCCATGGGGCTGTGCAACCTGCGCCGCATCGATGAGGATATCGCAAAGCGCAAAGCACTTTATGAGCAGTACGAAACGCTCCTGAGCGGCGCAGTGCAGTTTTTGCCCAAGCAAGATGATGTAAACAGCAACTATGCTTATCTGCCGGTATTCTTCAAAACGCAAGCCCAGCGGGATGGTGTGTACGAAGCCCTCAAGGCGCAGGATATTTTCACCCGCAAGTATTTCTATCCCCTGATCACCGATTTTGAGTGCTATCGGGGCAGACCGGGCTTTGACACGACCGCTACCCCGATCGCCAAACAAATGGCTGAGACCGTGCTCACTTTGCCCCTGTACCCCGACCTTACCCAAGATGATGTAGAGCGCATCTGCGCCGCCATACGGGATGTGATGGCATGACTGACAACCGCAGCGGTAAAGCCGCATCCTCGCTCCTGTTCAAGCTGATAGAATCCTTTGGCATGCAGGGCATCGCCTTTGTGGTCAGCATGGTGCTGGCGCGCCTGCTGGATCCTGCCGACTACGGCGTTTTGGGCATGCTGACGGTGTTTATCGCTTTTTCACAAGTGTTTGTGCAAAGCGGGCTCAACACCGCCCTCATCCAAAAGAAAGATACCGATGAGGAGGACTTCAGCTCCGCCTTCTGGTTTTCGCTGGGTGTAGCCATGGGGCTGTACCTGCTGCTGTTTGCCCTTGCGCCGCTTATCGCCGCCATGATGCACCGCCCGGAGGTGGCTCCGGTGCTTCGGGTGCTGGCGCTGGTTTTGTTGCCCGGTGCGCTGGTGGCCATTCAAGGGGCGGCCGTGGCACGGCGCATGCTCTTTCGCAAAATGATGCTGTGCAGCTTGTTAGCGACCGTTCTATCCGGCGCTGTGGGCATCATCATGGCGCATTCCGGCATGGGCTACTGGGCGCTGGTTGCGCAGCAGCTCACCAATCAAGTCTCCCTTGCCATTTTGCTGCTGATCTTTGTGCCGTGGAGACCCTCCCTGCGCTTTGCTTGGCACCGGGTGACCGCTCTTTTGCGCTACGGCTGGAAACTGCTGGTATCCGGCATTCTGGAGACGGGATACGTCAACCTGCGCTCGCTGGTCATCGGGCTGAAGTACGACGAAGCCGCCCTTGGCTACTTTACCCGGGGCAAACAGTTTCCCGAGCTGGTGATGAATGCCGTCAACGGCTCCATCCAAAGCGTTATGCTGCCAGTGCTCAGCGAGGAGCAGGACGATCTGACCCGCATGAAGCAGATGATGCGCCGCTCCGTCAAGGTATCCAGCTTTGTGGTGCTGCCCTTGATGGCGGGTCTGGCCGCCGTGGCCGCGCCCATGGTCACCTTGCTCATCGGCGACAAGTGGCTGCCCTGTGTGCCTTTTTTGCAGATCTGCTGCATCGACTTTGCGTTCTACCCCATCCATACCGCCAACTTGCAGGCCATCAACGCCATGGGGCGCAGCGATGTGTTCCTCAAATTGGAGCTGATCAAAAAGTCCTACGGCGTGATCATTCTGCTCATTGCCCTTTTCTGCTTCGATACGCCGCTGGCCATTGCTTGGGGTGCAGCCCTGTCCACCGTGCTCAGCGCTTTTGTAAATGCATCCCCCAACCGCAAGCTGCTCAGCTACGGCTACTTGGAGCAGATGAAGGACATCCTGCCCTCCGTACTGTGCGCCCTTACCATGTTTGCATTGGTCTGGCTCATGAACCGCCTGCCTCTCGTGCCTATTGCGCTTCTGCCCCTGCAAATACTCGCAGGCGTGCTGATCTATCTGATCCTTTCCCTGCTGACCCGAAACGACAGCCTGCCCTATCTATTGGAGATGGGAAAGAAGCTATTGAGACGGGGGAAGTAAAGCAGGGGCGCTGCCCCTGCACCTCCGGATTGCGCCCATTACATGGGCGCAACAGACTGTCGAGAAACCCCGGGTGGAGTCGGAGGGTCGCAACCCTCCGACTGTGATCCGAAACCAGCAACATGCATTGCGGCCCAAATCCGATTACATCGGCTTTGGGCTTCGGCGCTGCGGAGCCTTTCAGGCTGTCCTCACGCCTCGGTTC
>JAZSRK010000086.1:0-7201 GCA_045538465.1 Candidatus Limiplasma sp.
GATAGTCTTGTACTGCTTGTAGCTTTAGCTCTGGACTGTATACCTTGTTCTTATGTGTTTTTCTTGGCATGTAAAAAGCCCCCTTAGAGTAGTCTCGAAATTTTGTTTTTTCGTGTGTCTACTCTATGGGGACTATATCACATTGCGGCGAACCGGCTCGTTTTTGTGTTATTTCAAATCTGCCAAGAATTTTTCGAAGTTCTGGTGGGCGATCATTTCCTGCTCCTGTGCTGTCAGGGGCAGACTCAGGAAGCGGCGCACCTCCTCCTCCGGCTTCCACATGGGATAATCTGTGCCGAAGAATACCCGATCCACGCCATAGTGACGGATGACCTCCGCCGCTGCATCCGGTGCAAGGGCATACAGGCTGCTGCAGGTATCCACCCACACGCCGGGACGGCCTGCCAGCACCCGCCAAGCCTCCGTCCATACCGACCAGCCGCCCAGATGGGCGCAGATGATCTTCAGATCCGGCACCTGATCCAGCACCCGGGCGATGCGTTCGGGCTGGCTATAGGGATAGCGCATATCGCCAGTGTGCACCAGCACCGGCAGCCCTTCATCCGCAAGGATGCGGAACATGCGCACCGCCTCGTCGCTGTCGGAAAGAAACTGCTGGATATCCGGGTGCAGCTTTACGCCATGCAGCCCACCTGCCTTGATGCGCTTGGCTTCGCCCTCCACATCCGGGTAGTCCGGGTGCAGGGTGCCAAAGCCCACCAGCTTATCCGGATGCTCGTTAGCGGTGCGCATCAGATAATCGTTGATGGAATGCACCCGTTCCTGTGTGGTAGCCACGCTATGCACCAAAAACCGCTCAATACCCGCCGCCTGCCCATGGGTGAACAGCCCCGCCAGCGTACCGTCCATCAGGCAGGGAATATCGTAAAACGTACCGATGGAAGCCGCCGCCTTTAACGCGATGGCATCCGGGTAGATGTGGGCGTGGGTATCGATAAACTTCATGAAACTTGCGCCTCCGTCAGATGAGTTTCTCTCTCCGGGTCGTAAAAGGGGCTGGGCTTATGCATGCACAGCATGGTTTCTTGTCTACCCGTACTGCCCCCCAAAAAGCACCGGGGCGGTCTTCGCCCCATGGCAAGACCGCCCCGGTCGAGTGATCGATCAGTTTACGCTTCTACAGCGGTCTCCTCAGCCTGCTTGGGTACAAACACGCCCTCAGGCTTGGGCACGTGGAATTCGATGCCATTGTTGTAGAACACCTGCTCCGGCTCGGTCTCCAGCAGTTCCGGGTTCTTCAGGTGCTTATTCATCACCGCAAAGAAACGGGCGTAGGTAGCGCCGCCGCACACGCGCTCATCAGCCGTGATGCCGATGGGCAACGTGCACTTGCGCAGCGGCTTGCCCTGTGCATCTACAGTGTTGTAACGGTTGGGCTTGCCCATACCGATGAACAGACTGGTGTTGCCGAAGTTATAAATATGGTGGTACACCTTCATCAGACCGATGGAGGCGTTGTTGGTGATGAACATGCTGGTGTGGAAGGGCAGTTCATCCAGCAGGGCTTTGGGGCACAGGCCATAGCGATCCAGCAGTTTGACCAGACCCACAATGGTGGTCGCCAGACCGGGCACCTTCAGCAGCGCAGAGGCCAGCTTGATAACGAAGCTGCCTTCCTCCGGGTCTCGGTTGTTGGCGATCTTCTGCTGGCAACGGGCACTGACATCATAGATGGTATCGGTGGGGTCGAAGAAGATCTTTACCGCATTTTCCTTGATGCTGCCATCGGGGGTATTGAGCAGCAACGTGAAGCTGACCGTCAGCTCCTTGCGGTTGTAGAACTGCTTATTCATAATAAAGCGGTTGATCTCCGGCACCTGCGATACGCCGCGCACAAAGGCAGCGATAATGATATCCATAAAGGTGATCTTAACGCCTTCGCGGGCTTTCTTAGCGATATAGCGCATCAGGGTCTCGTACTCGATCTCATGATCCAGAAACACCTGTGCATCGCAGCGCATGGGCATCAGGTAGGGGGTGATCTGCACAATGGGGTCGATGTCCTTTACCCGGCGGCCTTCAGGACGAAATCCAAACATTTGTATCCTTCCTTTCCTATGGCTGCGCCCCATGCCCTGCGTGCAGCTACGTAGCTGCGATGGAATGATAGCGAATAACAAACGGTTCGACACATGGCGCACAAAGATAGTAAACATAAATATTCTATCGTCTTCGGCAGACTTCGTCAAGGTAATAGAAGCAGTGCAGTGGATTTCCGGTGTTTTTTTGCAGCCCCCCTCCCCGCCTCCCTCATAGGCACCCTACGATGTGGACAAAAAATGCCCATCAAAAACGTTGACACCGGCTGACAATGGGAGTATCCTGCTAATTGGAAAACTTTTTACATACTGAAATCTGCGATTCTGTCAGGAGGATGAAACCTATGGAGATCATCGTGCGTCCCGAGAACATGCAGCGCATCACAACGCCCGAACTGGCAAAGGCATTTATCGACGAGCAGGTGGATCTGATCCGCAAGCAAGTCGGCAACAAGAAAGTTCTTCTGGCCCTCAGCGGCGGCGTGGACAGCTCCGTTGTAGCCGCTTTGCTGATCAAGGCCATCGGCAAGCAGCTGGTTTGCGTACACGTAAACCATGGCCTGATGCGCAAAGGCGAAAGCGAAAACGTGTTGGAAGTATTCCGCAACCAGATGGACGCTAACCTGATCTACGTAGATGCCACCGACCGTTTCCTCGATCTGCTGGCTGGCGTGAGCGACCCCGAAAAGAAGCGCAAGATCATTGGCAACGAGTTTATCAACGTGTTCGCCGAGGAAGCCCGCAAGGAAGACGACATCGCCTTCTTGGCGCAGGGCACCATCTATCCTGACATTCTGGAAAGCAAGGGCGTTAAGGCGCACCACAACGTAGGCGGTCTGCCCGACGACCTGAAGGACAAGTTTGAACTGGTGGAGCCCCTGGCCCTCCTGTTTAAGGATGAAGTGCGTGTTGTAGGCGTCGAGCTGGGTCTGCCCGCTGAGATGGTCTACCGTCAGCCCTTCCCCGGCCCGGGTCTGGGCGTGCGCTGCTTGGGCGCCATCACCCGCGATCGTCTCCACGCCCTGCGGGAAGCCGATGCCATCCTTCGCGAAGAGTTTGACAACTGCGGCCTCGCCGGCAAGGTATGGCAGTACTTTATCGCCGTGCCCGACATCAAGAGCGTAGGTGTGCGCAACGACAAGCGCTACGAGGGCTGGCCTGCCATCATCCGCGCCGTGAACACCACCGACGCCATGACCGCCACCATCGAGGAAGTACCCTATGCCGTGCTTCACAAGATCACCCAGCGCATCACCGGCGAGGTAGAGGGCATCAATCGTGTGTTGATGGATCTGACGCCGAAGCCTGTTGGGACTATCGAGTGGGAATAATGAACAGCCCCCCACTTTTCCCAGTAAACATAGGCAAAAGCGGGATCTGAAAACAGATTTGATACTGTTTTGATACTGTCATCAAAATCCCACAATACTCACACAAGAGGAAATCCCTCCTGTATGAAAACTTATGTTCATGCAGGAGGGATTTTCTATTTTCGGTTTTCTGTTGGGGAAGGAGTCCTCCATCCACTGGATCCAATTCTCCATTCATTACGAAGAACGTTCAAAGAAACGAACCTTCCCGCCCATCACCCGATCCGCAGCGCATCAAACGAGCTGAGCATGATCCGGTAAAGCCCCTCGTACATCTCAAAATCGAACTGGGCCTCGATCACGATGCAGCCATCCTCCACGGGGATGAGGAAGAAATGCCGCTGGTAGGTGGGGCAGGCGTTTTCGCCGTCAAAGAGCACGGCGGTGGCATCGTAGCTGCCCACCTTCACGGCCAGCACATTCGCGGCGGCGTAGCTGCCGGAGTAGCTTTGGTACAGCGCCTCGCAAAGATCGCTGGGGCAGCTGTCCGCCACGTGGCAGACCGAATAGTAGACCTCCCGCTCGCCCTGCCAGGCATCATAGACGAAGGTATCCACGTTCTCGCGCACATGGTGGGTAAAGTACTCCGGATCCATGGCGATGGTGGTATCAAAGTTGATGACCCGCACGGTCTCCACGGGGATCATGCTCTCCTCGCCCTCGCGGCTCACCCGGATATAGCTCTGCTCCCACTCCGCTTCGGCATCGGTGACGATCCCGCTGCCGCCGGCGGGGCAGAGCTCCCCGGTCTCGGCGGCTGCCACGGCTGCAAAAGCAGCCAGCAGGCACAGCACCAGCGCCAGCAGAAGGGTCTCCTTGATCAGCCTGTTTGCACATTTCATCATCCTGTTATCCTCCCTGTTCCTGATGCTCTGCTTACTTTTCGATGGCGTGGAAATCAAAGGTGTTGGCCAGATCCTTCAGGTCGTCAAAGGTGATGCCCAGATCGGAGCCGCCCATTACGTTGATAAAGATATAGCAGGAATTGAGTTCGGCCATCAGCACAGAATGATCGCCCGATACAGCCGCTGCGAACGCAACGCCGGAATCGGTGGTAAACGCCTCTTCCCGATAGGTATCAATATCGCCGATGTTGAGGAACGTGGGGTCGAATACACCCTTGACCGAACAGCGGAACTGGTAATCCACAGACATACGGCCCAACGCCGCATCGAAGATGCCGTCAAAGCTGAAGGTGCCGCAATCGAACAGGTAGCCGTCCAGCACGGTGTTGTATGCAGCATCGGAGAACTCGACACGGTCGTTCACCACCAGCTTTTCCAGGTAGGGCGCAAGAGCCTCGGGAATGTACGTGCCGTAGAGCTTCAAGCCATATTTGGCGGCGATCTCATCCAGCTTGTCGGCCATTTCTTTGGTGTATACGGGGTAGTGGTCATACTTCGCATCCAGCACCGCATCCTCGGGGCCCTCGGGATCGGCCTGGGCCAGAAGAGTACCATCCGGATCGTAACCGGCAGCAAAGGCTTTCCACTCTGCGGCTGCCAGATATTCGTTGCTATCCACAAGCCCGGAAAGGCTCACCTCGCTCTTGATCTCGGGGTCGTGGCTCTCCACCAGCGCAGCCCGCAGACCGAACCAGCCGGTGGCAACGGCTACCGTGGCAAAGGCAATGAGCAAACACAGCACTGCCGCAAGCAGCAGCGTTCTCTTGGTAAACTTTCCATAATACTTCACAGTCTTGTTGACCTCGCTTTTCTCAATGATTTTGTCATCCACAAATTCCATAGCACTGAACAAATCGTTTCTATTCATCGAAATACCCCTCCTTAGAAAGGTGGCTGCGCAGCCGCTTGCGTACCCGACTCAGGGTCACATTCACATGGTTCTGGTTCATGCCGTACCGGTCGGCGATCTGCCCGATGGAATCGGAGAAGAAATATCTTCTGACGAACAGCTCCTGCTCGCGCTCGGGCAGGGCGGCAACAAACCGGTCGATGGCTCCGCCAAGCTCCTGCATATCCACCTGGCCCTCCACATCCGATTCGTCGGCGATGCATTCTGCCAGCTCCTCCAGCACGAGGGCGGTCTCTCCCCCGCCGCGCTTCAGCGCCTTTCGTGCTTTGTACCGGTCAAACGACAGCCGACGGGTGATCTTGGCCAGAAACACCTTCAGCACATTGGGCCGGGTAGGTGGTATGGCATTCCATGCCTTGAGCCATGTATCGTTTACGCACTCCTCCGAATCCCGGGCATCGGCCAGGATGCCGTTGGCAACGGTAAAGCAGTACGCCCCGTACTGCGCTTCGGAAGCGGAGATCGCTTGGGGATCTTTGTTCCAGTAGAGCTCTATGATCTGGGAATCGTTCACGGTGAGCCTCCTTTGCGGTGATGAAGGATCCTTACACCCTATAAGACGACAAGGGGAGGGGAAACTTACAGGCGGATGGAAAATATTCCGGACCGGTTCGACAAACGGATCAAATGCATGGTTTGTCCTTGCGGGACAGGCGAGGCAGAACGACCCGAGCGGGCATCAAAAGACCGGTCATGCGCCCGGACGCATGGTTCTTTCCGATGTTTTTTCCTATATATTATTTCTACTGTTTGTTGGTACTTTCCTTGACCTACAAGCTTTTTTCTGTACATAGCGTTCTCCCACTTGTCAATTCTAATAATCTGATTATAATAATAATTAGATTCGATTATTTGATTAGAATCGTCTGGGGGGATGTTTGTGTTTACAGAAAACAAAACGACCGAATTGAAGAGAGAGTATGTTGATGACATCAAGAATACCGTCATTGCCTTCGCCAATTGCGATGGCGGTACTCTCTATATTGGTGTGAATGATGACGGTAGCGTATGCGGTGTTGACGACGTAGATGATGTGATGCTGCGGGTTACCAACGCCATCCGGGATGCCGTGCGCCCTGATGTTACGATGTTTGTTGAGTGCCGGAACGAAGTGATAGACGAGATCCCTGTTGTCTGTGTTACTGTGCAGCGCGGTACCGCACGGCCTTATTATCTGCATAGCAAAGGCATCCGCCCCGAAGGCGTGTATGTTCGTCAAGGTGCATCCACCGTCCCGGCTACGGATGCAGCTATTCTGAGCATGATCAAAGAAACCAGCGGCGATAGCTATGAAGCAGCTCGTTCTCTTAATCAGCAGCTGACTTTTGAAAAAGCCACCGCTTTCTTCCGGAAACGCAAGGTTGCTTTTGGAAAAACGCAAATGCGCACCCTTCACCTGATCGGTGAAGATGATACCTACACCAATCTGGCATTCCTGCTGTCCGATCAATGCAGCCATACGCTCAAGTTAGCTGTGTTTGAAGGCAGCAAAAAGACTGTTTTCAAAGACAGGCAGGAATTGACCGGTTCTCTTTTGGAACAGTTGGAAGAAGCCTTTGCGTACATCGAACGCTACAACCGTACACGGGCGGAGTTCTCCGGCTTGGATCGCGTTGACCTGCGGGATTATCCTCCCGAGGCTGTACGCGAAGCTTTGCTCAACGCAATTGTGCATCGTGATTACGCTTTCAGCGGTTCGACCCTTATCAGCATTTTTGAGGACAGGATTGAGTTTGTTACCATTGGCGGTCTGGTCAAAGGCATCACGCTGGAGGATGTGAAGTTGGGCATTTCCGTGCTGCGGAATCAGCATCTGGCGAACATCTTCTATCGGCTTCGATTGATTGAAGCCTATGGTACGGGTATTCTCAAGATCAATGAGTCTTATGATGAGCATACTGTAAAACCGGTGATCGAGACGACTAATAATGCTTTCAAGATTACCCTGCCCAACAG
>JAZSRK010000047.1:0-16201 GCA_045538465.1 Candidatus Limiplasma sp.
GCCATATCCCTGAGGTGGAAGAAGAGGAAGAAGATTACGACGAACCACAGCCCTGGATGGACGAGTTTGAGTACATCGACTGGCTGATTTCCCACAGATGAACAGCATCCATACACAGCTGGAAAAAGCTGAGATGATGGAAGCGCAGGCGCGATATCTTGAACATAAAGGTTTTAGTGAACTGTATGACCTAGGGTGCGGATCAGAATGGGGAGAAGAAAACTGCGAGAAATGTGATTGCCGCGCCTTATGTTCAAGTGAGTATGCAGCATACAGACTTCATATCGAACATTTGCTGAATGATTCCAAGGCAGAATACGAAAAATGTGCTCAGTTGCTGCGCAAGCTCGTTTCCACTGAGCCGAGTGAAGAGAACATTGAGCTTTTGGCTCAGGCATTGCTTGATTTGGATGTACATGTCTACAGTCAGGATAAATCGATGGAAGAACTGTTCTGGGAAGTCCAATATTGGTATCTGCACCTACATTTCACTTTCGGCAAGCCAGATTTTTTGGATAAGGCAAAGCAACTGGAACACTTTCGCAGGGCAAGCGTACGCCCTCTGAATAGTGCTCATTACTGCCAGTTACCGGCAGACAATTAGGTTCAGCAAGGAGGAACAGCAATGAGCTGGTATAGTTTAGACCCAAAACAGGCAGTGCGAGCAGTGCATGGACTGGATGCGCGTCAGCTGCTGCAAGTGGTTTATCAAGCGAGATGCGCCGAGGCACGCCGAGCTGCACTGCTGAAGCTGAACGATCAGCGCCTGTACTGTGTCTTCGCAGTAGATGATCCTGCGCCTTTGGTGCGCCGGAGGCTTGTGCGCGAGATTACGGATACCGATACAATTCGTAAAATTGCGGAGAATGATGAGGATGCAAGTGTTCGAGGTGCTGCAGAAAAACGGCTGAGAGTGCTTTGCTGTGTGTTGCAGGAAGAAGGTACAGGTGCTATATCGGTCAATTATTAGCCTGTAGAAATAAGGGGGTGAGCATATGACTCCTCATATACTTGGAGTGGGATATTCTTATAACGAATATAGTGTTACAGCGCAGGCTTGGAAAGAGTATGGCATTGAATTTGACTATGCTGATGATATTAAGCAGGCTGCGGCAATGTTGTCGTTCAAAGAATACATTTGCATTGCCATCTGCGCGGATGTTATCCCACAAGAAGATTTGGATGCATTGAGAAAAGTCCGTCCTGTACCGATCATTGTTGTTGCAGGAATAAAAGCGCATTTTCCTACCAAAGCTCGACTTCCATTACGTGCACATATGAGTATATCTTTTTCTTGTACGAATTGGTTGTCACGTATGCTGGTATTTACTCTTACAAGATCGTTTAAGTCAATGCAATCATTAACTATATTACTCGATCTCAAAACCATTGTGCCGGTGGGTGCAATGTCATCGGGACGGTATGTAAGCCCAATGTTTGTCGAGCCTATCATCGATAGATTGCACCACTCCCATCCGTCAGGTAGCTCAAAAGGCAGTTCATCGTCAATGCACCGTGTACGTCCATCTGTCATCTTCTCATAATAAGAGTTATCATCACCTCGGAAAATGATAGATTCCTTCTTATCTCGTTTGATTTTGCCCTGTTTGATGAGAGCTTCCTTAACCATGATGCGTGCTTTCAACCATGATAAATAAGCGAGGAAGAAGAGGTCGGCTCTTCTCCCTCGCTTTTATTTATTCTGCGCGGTAGTTTCAACTCGTTTTTTCAATCGAATATTCATACGAATATGGCTACTATGTTTCCATGTTTTTTTCTTAATCTGAACAGTACGTGACTTATATGGTTGCGAAAGAATCAATCCCTCATGCTTCATGCGCTGTATATACCCATGGGTTGTAGAAGTGGATTTCAAACCCGCAGCTACGGTAATCTCCCGAATACTAGGACAACACATATGTTGGCGTGTATAGGTATCTATGAAGCGTAGTATCTTATTTCGTGTTTCATCGTTGCACATGTTTGCCCCTCCATAACAGTTTAGATTCGTTCTACAAACCACCGTCCCGGAATTGAGCTTTCCGGATGTGTTGTGTGTTCAAAGAACAAATAGCGCTGGCTCTTACCAATACGTAATGTATATCGATCCCCTTGTCCTCCTGCCTTTAGCGCCGGCGCAGGCCGCATATCAAGTACACGATCGATGTCAAACCATCTACCATCTTCCCATTGCAAGCGTATTGGTTTCATTGTACCTGTCGAATCCACTTGGAGGATTACTCCAACATACACCTTTTTACTTCTTTGTGTGGATAGATTTCCCGCCATCTTAATCATCCTCTCCAAAAAAGGGTAAAGCAAACAAGCCTAACATATGCGAAGGATCATTTATGCAAAAACATCTTCCAGAATTCTCAGTTCTTCCTCATTGGGAAGCATTTCAGTTTCGACCTTGCCGATGATTCGACCAAGGCATCGAACATCATCATCAGCATTCGGAATAATGGTACCGTAATTAGTATTGTGTGAATGCAAACCATCGCGCTGATATTCTTTTACATAGCCTTCGCCCGCCAAAACGAAAACACCGATTTCTCCGGCTTTAAGGTTTTCGGTTTCCTGAACAAAAAGCAGATCCCCATCTTGAAACGTAGGCATCATACTATCACCATTGACTCGAATAACTTTATCTGCACGGCTGCTTTCCTTGGTAATCCGCACATAGATTTGCTCTTGCTCGCAGTTATCACCAAGCGGCTCACCAAGACCAGCACCCATTGCATACGGAGCAATGAAAATCGGCATAAAACTTTTGATGCAATAATCCTGCCGCTCCTTCAAGCGGTTCTGTCTCAGTGTATCAATAAACCCGATAATCGATATTTGATCATAATGGGACAATCTTCTATACTTCTCAAGCAACTCATGCTCGTTCGAACTCACCTCTGAACTTTTGCGTCCGATTACTTCATCAGCAGATACATTCAGTGCATCGCACAGCAATGGAAGAATAGAAAAATCAGGGCGACCTTTTCCATTTTCCCAATTGTAGACTGCGCTTTTTGTTACACCGATTCTATCTGCAAGTTGCATTGGAGTCAGACCAGACTTAATACGTAATTGGCGTATTGTTGCTGCATGCTGACCCATATTTCGAAGCATGCTTCTGGTTTTGTTCTTTTCTGCCATATGGCGTATCCCTCCTCGGTTCACAACAGCAGTAGACCGTTCATTCGTACACATCTTATCACACGAATCGTGCAATGTAAATAAAAATTTCTATTTACCCACAAGCATTTATTTGTCAACAAAAACACACCTTCAAAAGGCGAACATTAACAGAAAAGATGCTAATGTTCGCCTTTACAAGTTGATAATTCGTGTGATAGCATTGTTGTGCAAGGTGTTCGGGCGGTGCTAACGTAGCACCAATTGACCAGCCGAACATCGAAAGGGGGAAACCATGAACAGGGCTATCCTGCACAGTGACGCAAACTGCTTCTACGCATCTGTTGAAATGATGCTAAATCCATCGTTACGAGGAAAGCCTGTGGCTGTTTGTGGTTGTACTGAAGAACGTCATGGAATTGTATTGGCAAAAAGCGAACTAGCCAAAAGGGCCGGTGTCAAGACTGGTCAAGCGAATTGGGAAGCTCGCCAAGCCTGTCCTGGATTGATTGTTGTACCGCCTCAGTACGATCAGTACCTCAAGTACTCGAAACTACTTCGGAATATCTATCTCAGATACACCGATCTTGTAGAACCGTATGGTATGGATGAATGCTGGCTTGATGTAACAGATAGTCAACTTCTCTTTGGAAACGGTGAGAAGATCGCTCACGACATTCGAAGAGCCGTAAAACGAGAACTTGGTTTGACTGTATCAATTGGTGTCAGCTTTAACAAGATATTTGCTAAACTTGGCAGCGACATGAAAAAGCCCGATGCTGTTACAGTATTGGATCAAGATCATTGGCGCGACAAAGTATGGGCATTACCTGTTTCCGATCTATTGTTTGTCGGTCGCTCAACAACAAAAAAACTTCTAGATCGTAACGTGTATACCATTGGCGATCTCGCTAAGATCGACCCTCAATATCTCTTGAGCTGGTTCGGAAAGAATGGACTTATGCTTTCACGTTTTGCCAATGGTGAGGATACGTCCAGAATCATGCAGAATGAGTATTCAGCGCCCATAAAAAGTGTGGGACACGGAATAACCTGTTCATGTGACTTGCATAGCAATGAGAGCGTTTGGAAGGTTATTCTTGAATTGTGTCAGGACATTGGGCATCGGTTACGGCGTTATAACCTTGCTGCAAAGGGGGTCCGTTTATTTGTGCGGAGCAACGATCTAAACAACTCGCAATTCCAATGCAAGCTCGAATTTCCATCCCAAAGTCCAATGGAAATAGCCCAAGCCGCACGCATCTTGTTTCTTGAAAGGTATAGCTGGAATGTGCCTGTGAGAGCTATTTCAGTCACCAGTTATGATCTTGTGCCCAACAATCAACCAATCCAGCTGAGTTTGTTTGGTGATGAAACAAAACGTATTCGTCAACAAAAGTTAGATGATTGCATCGACAACATCAGAGCACGTTTTGGCAAACATTCAATTGTATCTGCATCACTACTTGGTGATCTTCACATGCCAAACGATAGTCGTGAATTGGTACAGATGCCCAGTCAAATGTATATTTGATTGTGTTTTTCCAGCCATATGAAGGAGGATATGATGAACACTGAAGATAAAATGGTACCAATCCACGATAGGCTTGGAAGGGTGGTATGTTTCTGCAATGGTAATTCAGGATGTCTTGAAGGAAAATACCAAAAGCTACTCTTCTTTGCCAAAATTCCCGTTAATGGAAACATTACCTTTGTACGCGATGGCATTGCGACATATGTTGAACGCATAACTCAAACACAGTTTTACGTTTATAACGAATGAATATGCCAATTCTAGATCAACAACAGAATTAGTCCAGATCCTTCGTGAGCTGCTTGACGGCCGGATCAATGAAACGCATTTTGTGCGTACATTGACCGTGCCGTTTTCTTTTTTCAAGGAGGGTATTTATGAAACTCATCAATATGAAAGTCTACTACCCAGACAAATACAAAAAAGATCATTATGTATGTGTTGATGATATACATTTTGATGAACTAGAAAGGCTTAAGCGGAAAGACGCTTCAAGGAGCCGTAAAGATAGACGCAATCTATCAAGGTTATCTCTTGAGTCTGCTATCAATTGGCTATCTTCACCATCTGTTGAAGTAGCATATGAACAGCGTGAGAAAAAGAAGATCCTGTTCAGATTGATCAAAAGGTTGCCCGAAGCACAGTCACGGCGCATTCTAAAACATTTCTACTTTGGTTTGAGTTATCGTGATATTGCAAAGAGCGAAGGAGTCAGTTATGACAGTGTAAAGGAATGTGTTCACAGTGGCATACTCTCTCTTAGAACTTACATATCGAAAAGCAGGAAAGTGAGTTTGCAAAAATGCAAAAAACAATAAAAATACAATCGATTACCCCCCCATTCTCCCTTCTAAATGTCCTTATATATAGAGGGATCTTTTTTGAGAAGTCTCCCTCATTGCACCTTGACAACTCTATACCCGTGTTTCAAGTACAACCTTCATGTGGCATAGCGACATGCGAAACGGCGCCAAGACCGGCCTATAGCCAGAGCGATCAACGGAATTCGCAGACCCTGATGTGGCAATCAGGTTCGCAAAGAAGCCGCATGAAAATAATGATACTTCTTCTACGGCCCTCCACTGACTTGAGAGGGAGACCCTGTTATATACGTTTGTCCAGGGGGACGGCGATACAATGGGGCTATGATGACACTGTAGCCAGTGACAGCTTGAAATATGCCCAATGTAGGGGACAGGAACAATACTACATGGTAAGTAATTCAAACCCAATAAAACCTTTGACAATAATTGGAAACGACGTTTTGGGTCAAAGGAGGAGATCAAGATGATCTATGGGCGCAACAGAAGAAGAAGGGTTGCAAGCCGTATCATTGACCGAAGATATGGATTGCTAGATAATATGATTGCAACCCGGGCATCAACCGGTGAATATGCGCTGAACCTTGAAAACTCAAAAGGGTCGTTTCTCGATGACGAACTTATGCCGAAGGAGATATCCTTGGCTAAGTTCAAAGATAGAGTTACAGTTGGCGATACAATAAGATGGGTATGTGGCAACACACGGCACGAGCTGCACATGGCGATTGCCCAGGTTCTCATTGAGGAAGGTGCGATAAAGCTCGGTGAGTCAAAATGTACTGTTCCAACAGTGCGTGAATTCGTTGAGCAGGTATTTCGAAAGACCTATGTTAACCCACTCGCTCCAAAAACAGTGGCCAACTACAACCAATATCTGAAGAACAACATTCTCCCCTTTCTTGGTGATATGAGATTAGACGAAGTGAGTGTAAGCACAATTCAAGACTTCTATAACTGGATGGCACAGGCTGAAGATCACGGCAGGAAGAAAAACCTAAACCGGCGCTCAATCGAACGTATTGGCGGCTTAACCTCAAGAATCTTCAAGGTTGCTCTGGAAATGAAGCTAATTGATGATACACCTTTCAAAAACACTTTACTTGCAATACGTGCAGAGAATGCCGGACATCATAAGGCATTATCAGACGAAGAAATGATGCATGTTAAGCAAGAAATACCGAAAATGGAAAGTGAACGCGAACGGCTGTACATGGGACTCTTAGCATATACAGGTATGCGTTTGGAAGAGATTCTGGGACTGTGCTGGGAAAACATCAACCTGCAAGGTAAATTCTGCCGAGTGCAGAGAACAGTAACTTATCCTAAAAACAGCAAACCCGTAGTGCGTGAATGCGGAAAAACCGAGTACTCAATCCGCACAGTAATACTTCCTGAACCACTTGTTCAAATTCTAACCACTGCTTCGGCGAGAACCGGTTTTGTCCTCGGTGGATCTAGTCCTCTATGTTATTCAACCTACCACCGTATGTATAAAAGTGCCTTTAAGAAGTTGAATATCGAGAACTATACAAACCATGATTTTCGCACCACTTATGCAACGCAGATCTGCGAGAGCGGAATCTCTGCAAAGCAGGTTGCTGACTTGCTTGGGCATGCTGATACTCGTATGGTAGAAACAGTATATGCTCGCAGGAGGCACTCTGGTGTAATGAAGCACTCTGATCTGATCAACCAGCTGAACAGTTCCTTCGCCACTTCCACCTAACAACAACTTTTTGCCAGATTTGTGGCAGAAAAACACCTCTCTAGCCCTTATGGGGCAAGGGTTTCAGCGAACCCCTTTTGCCAGATTTGTGATTTTGAAGCCCAATCTTTGCTATTGGTGCCTCAAAATGACAAATCTGAGCAAAAAAGCAAACCCTTGAAACCTTTACGTTTCAAGGGTTTGCACGCAGGTGGGATTAGTAGGGCTCGATCCTAAGACCACCACGATGTCAACGTGGCGCTCTAACCAACTGAGCTATAATCCCATGCTGTCGTTTCCGATGCAGCTATATGAGTATACAACACCTCCGATAAAATTGCAATACCCAAACCGAAATTATTTTCAACAACAAGAAAAAAGAGCAACGCCGAGCTAAAAAATCCATGTATAGCAACACTTCTTAGCACAGCTTCACTCCTGAGGCACCTATGCAGAAAACCAACAACCGCTACCTACAAACACCTCCCCCGAAGCAGCAGTTATTTCCCAACCTACTGCTCCGGGAGAGCTTTACAACGTCCAAGCACATCAATCCAGCAATTGCCGCACGGTTTGCAGATCCCGGCGGATGCATTCCTGCCATTCTTCGCCTTGCAGACCTGCCAAGGTTTGGTCGTACTGGTTTTCCAGATGGACCCATCCTTGGTATCCTGTCTGTTTGATCAGGCCCGCTGTACGAACGAAGTCCGTCTCGCCCAGACCAAGCCCAGCACAGGCCCCGGATGGCTTCAGCAAGCAATCCTTCGCATGCACTTCGCAAAGTTTGTCTGCCATGCCAAGCAATACCTCGTCCGCACACAGGCTGCGCATTTGCAGCAGGTTTTGCGTATCAAAGTAAAAGGCAAAACGGTCGCTGTCCACCAGCGAAAACAAGCGAAGATTCTCCTCCAGTGTGAGCGCGTTTTCTGTGCCAACGGTCAAGTTGTAAGCTTTCGCCAGGCGGCAAGCTTCGCTGAAGCATTCCGCTGCACATTTCAGTTCATCCTCGTTGGTGATGGCGCTGGCAAAGAATGCTGGAAATTGCAAAGTGCGCACGCCCAGCTGTGCAGCCATATCCAGCGCACTTTTTACGCGTTCTGCAAAAAATGCCTTTCCTTCCGGCTTTGTGTAAGACCGCTGACAAAACACATTCATACCAAGGGTCGGGAAGGTTATGCCCGCCTCCGCCCCGCTGCGGGCATATGCTGCTGCATGCTGGCGCAGATCGTCCGTATCATCCAACTCAATGCCGTCTAGCCCAAGCTTCGCAGCCTCAAAGCAAGCCTGCGTTCCCGCTACGGGCAGACACCACTGACAAATACCGTATTGGTTCGCCATATCATTCGCCTCCTGTATCCATTTTGCAAACGTGCTGCCTCAAAGCAGCCGCTTAGCATCCTAACGAGTCCATTGATGCATCCAAGGTTTGCATCACAAAACGAGAGAAACACGCCTCTCCACCAGCCTGCTGGCGGCTCCATGCAAACAGGCCAAACCGATTGCCCGTAAAGTGTTCCAGCAGAAAGAACAGCTCGTGCGCCTCACCAAGAGGCTGCCAGCCCGCCTCGCTTTGGTAGAAGAACCGGGCCACATCCCTCTCCGGGGAGAAATGCATCTCTATCCGCAAACGAACCGTTGGCTCTGCCCATGGCAACGATGCCCGCTCCACGCCCTCGGGGGCATCCGCTCTGTTTCGGGTCTGCAACACAAGACAGTGCCCGTCTGCGCCTTTGCTCAGGCCGATCGCTCCCCAGCAGCTTTGCAGCACGCACAGCCCAGCCATATCCCCCACCTGCAAAGCAGATGCATCCAGCGTCACCTCAGCGGCACAAGCAGGCATCACTGCCCGCTGGGTAAGAATATTGGGGACGGCCGTCAGCGCCTGCGATACTTTCCCGGTGCGTATCCGAAGCGCACCATCGCCCAGCTGCACCAGATCCAGCTGCGGAATATGGTTCCACTCCCACCATGGTTTCAGGCAGGGGGCGGCAAAGTCGTCGCTGCCCCAAAGCGGCGCATAGACATGCCCCGGACGGGTGCTCAGGTTGCACACCTGCTGGGGTATCTTTCCATCCAGCCCCAGCACGGGGAGATCGTCTTCCCACGACATGGGCATCAGCATGGGAATTCTGCCAACGGCGCCGCTATCCTGAAACAGAAGCGCAAACCAGCGGCCATCCGGCGTATCCACGATGGCCCCCTGCGCTACGCCTGCATCGGTACGCCCCATGTCGTCATCCATTACAATGCCGCCGGTAAAATCGCCGGTCAGGCTGTCGCTCATCAAACAGGTCTCCACCCGCCGCCAGCGATCCTTGCGGGAGTGGATCATAAACAAATAGTACTTGCTGTTGATCTTGTACAGGTGCGAACCCTCATAGCCCAGATAGCTGCTTTCGCCTGAATCAGCGATCATTCGGCACAGACCGCCCTCTTTAGCGGCTGTTAGTTCGCTGTTCAGCTCCACCAGCCAGATCTCCTTGTTGCCATATACCAGATACACCCGATCGTCATCATCAAACAACAGGGAAGAATCGTGATAAAACCCTTCGATAATGCTCTTGCGCCAAGGGCCTTCGATGTTTTCGGCGCGGTACAGGTAGGTTTTATGGGTATCGTTCGCAACGAAAACCACATAGAACGTGCCCTTGTGATACCGCAGCGTCGCTGCCCACATTCCAGCCCCGTAGGCATCTCCATCTTCCAGCCGCTGGCGGGGCGTATCCTCCAAAACATCGTAGATGCGGGTGCAGTATTCCCAGTGGATCAGGTCGTAGGAGCGCAGGATCACCCCGCCGGGCATGAAATACATGGTGGTAGAAACCATATAATAGGTGTCGTCCACACGAATAACATCCATATCCGGAAAATCCATGCCGGTGATCGGGTTTTCGCCCATTACCATTTCGTTGGCAGAGTGGAACTGCCAGCTTGCTAACGAAATGCCTTCTTCCGCAAGAAAAACCCAATTTTCATCCGGTTGGATCGGGTGATCCAGCCCGACCAATAGCGCCCGTTCCTGACGGGCTGGCGGCAGCGTCCATACGGTATGGGGCGCACCGCAGCGATCCGCTGGCGCAATGGCGACTCTACCCGTTTTTTCTGCAGTGTAATGCAAAACAACACCGCCAACTCTTTCGCCCTGCGGCATTTCTGCACAGATACTTTGGCTTGCCCAAACCGGATCCCTTACAAGTACACTCATGGTTCTATGGCTCCTATTCCCATATGCTTGTGCGCAGCATGTATCGCCGCTGCTCCCTTTGGCTTAACAAAACCTTTTCTGCTCATTTCGCTACAAACCGATCGTTTTCCTCTTTTACAAGAGAAACATCCTCCGTTTATATTCGCACGCCCCGTTCTTTGGTTGACGCAAACCGATGAAAATGATACACTGCATTCGTAGAGATTTTTTCGCAACAGCGAAAGCAATTAGGAAAGGAACCTTGATACAATGAAGCTGCTCAACCAGATCCTTCGCGGCGTTGTTATCGGCGTTGCAAACATTATTCCCGGCGTATCCGGCGGCACGATGATGGTTTCCATGGGTATTTACGACACCCTTATTCATTGCATCACTCACCTGTTCAGCGAGTTTAAAAAGAGCATCAAGACTCTGCTGCCCTACGGTATCGGCATGGTGGTGGGCATCGTAGCTTTGGCCAGCCTGCTCACCTTCCTGTTCGAAAACTACCCCCTGCCCACCTCCACCACCTTTATCGGCCTCATTTTGGGCGGTCTGGGTCCCATCGTGGCGAAAGTGGATCGCAAAAAGATCAACTGGGTATGCGTATTGGTGTTTGTGGTGTTCTTTGCGGGCATTATCGTTATGGCTTTGACCGGCGATGTGGCCAACCCCGACAGCTTGCAAATGAACGTGGGCCAGTTCCTTTTGTTGATCGTGATGGGCTGCGTCGCTGCCGCTACCATGATCATTCCCGGTGTATCCGGCTCCATGGTGCTCATGCTGCTGGGCTACTATACCCCCGTGCTCAACGCCGTCAGCAACCTGAAGGATGCCGTGTTTGCATTGGATTTTGCAGGTATGGTCACTCCTGTGCTGACGCTGCTGCCTTTTGGCATTGGCGTGGTGCTGGGTATCTTTGGCGTTGCCAAGCTGATCGAATGGCTGCTGAACCGTTTCCCCAACCCCACCTATTGCGCTGTGCTGGGTCTGGTGCTGTCCTCCCCCGTCGCCATCTTGCTGCGCACCGATCTGACCGGTGTAAACGCCCTGATGATCATCATCAGCATCGTTACGCTGGTACTGGGCTTTGTGGCTGCTATGCTGCTGGCCCGCGGCAGCAAGGAGGAAGCTGTTCCCGAAGCAAATGCCGAAACCTGATCGCTAAACAAAGCCAAAAAAGCACATCTTTCAGCCTTGCTCTTACTGTATTGAAAGAGCAAGGCTTTTTCGTCGCCGATCGCGGATTTGTTCACGCTTTGTTTTATTGCAATTTTTGCGTTTTCGGGCTATACTAAGATGCACATTAGTATGTACTGAGGAAGTGGACAGATGAAACTTGGTATCGTAGGTCTCCCCAATGTAGGCAAGAGCACACTTTTCAATGCCATTACCAAAGCTGGCGCACAGGCCGCCAACTATCCTTTCTGCACCATCGAGCCCAACACGGGCATCGTGCCCGTGCCGGACAGCCGTCTGGATGTGCTGGCGCAGATGTACAACCCCAAAAAGGTGACTCCCGCCACCGTGGAATTTGTTGATATTGCCGGTCTGGTAAAGGGTGCCAGCCGCGGCGAAGGTCTTGGCAACAAGTTCCTCTCCCACATCCGCGAGGTGGATGCCATCGTGCATGTGGTGCGCTGCTTTGAGGATGAGAACATCATCCATGTGGACGGTTCCATCGACCCCAAGCGGGATATCGAAGTGATCCAGCTGGAGCTGATCCTGGCTGACTTGGAAACCGTGCAGAAGCGCACCGACAAAGCCCGCCATCTGGTGCGGGGCGGCGACAAGAAGATGGCGCTGGAAGCCGAGGTAGGCGAGCGTCTGCAGGCTCATCTGGAGGCCGAAAAGCCCGCCCGTACCATGCCCATGACCGCTGATGAGAAGGCCATCGTGGACGGCTGGTTCCTGCTCACCGACAAGCCGGTCATTTACGCTGCCAACATTGCCGACAGCGACGTGGGCGAAGGCGAAGACGACCTGCCCTATGTGAAGGCCGTGAAGGAATTGGCAGACGGCGAAGGTTCTCAGGTATTCATCGTCAGCGCCCAGATCGAAGAAGAGATCGCCCAGATGGATGCCGAAGAAAAGGCAGAGTTCCTGACGGAGCTGGGTCTGGGCCAGAGCGGTCTGGATCGCCTCATCGCTGCCAGCTACGAGCTGTTGGGTCTGCAATCCTTCCTGACCGCCGGTGCAGATGAATGCCGTGCATGGACCATCACCCGGGGCACCAAAGCGCCTCAGGCTGCCGGTAAGATCCATACCGACTTTGAGCGGGGCTTCATCCGTGCAGAAGTGGTCTCTTACGACGACCTGACCACCCTTGGCAGCATGAACGCCTGCAAAGAAAAGGGTCTGGTACGCAGCGAGGGCAAGGAATATGTGATGCAGGACGGCGACATCGTGCTGTTCCGTTTCAACGTGTAAAAGGGGATTTTGAACCGATGAGCAAGCTATCGTTCTTTTTCAAACGTCTTGTCCGGATGGACTTTAAAGCCATGTGGAAAACCACCGGCATCCTCAAGCAGCGCAGCGGCAAAAGCCGCCTTTGGCTGCTTTGCGATATGCTCCGCTGCGCCCTTAAATACAACGCGGGCTACGTGGACTACAAGATCGCCCAGATGTACCGCCTGACCGATGCGCAGAAAAAGACCCAGATCACCCGTGGCCTGAGCAACACCATCGTTCGCCGCATGAACGACAAGGCCTACTGGTATTTGTTTGATGACAAAGCCACCTTCAACAACCTGTTCAAGGAAGAAGTGGGACGCAACTGGATGAAGGTAAGCGGCGAGACCACCCTTGAGGAGCTGTGCGCATTCCTTGCGCAAAACAAGGATCTGATCGCCAAGCCCTTGGAGGGCAGCAGCGGCGTGGGCATTGAGCGCTTTACTGCCGACCACTGGGAAGGCCGAGAAGAAGCTTTTCTTGCCGAGCTTCTGGAAAAGCAGATCGGCATTATTGAGGAACGTGTGATCCAGCACCCCGAAATGATGCGCATGTGCCCCACCTCCGTTAATACCATCCGCATCGCTACCCTGCTGGGCGATAAGAAACAGGGCATCGTGTATGCCTTCCTGCGCATCGGCAACGGCAATGTGATGGATAATGTGGATCAGGGCGGCATGGCTGCCCGGGTGGATCTGGAGACCGGTACTTTGCTCACCGTGGGTGCAGACAAGCAGGGCAACACCTACACCCAGCACCCCATGACCGGTACCGACATCATCGGCTTTCAGGTGCCCTTCTTTGAGGAAGCCAAGGCCATGTGCCTTGCCGCTGCCCAAAAGGTGCCCCAGATGCGTTTTGTGGCTTGGGATGTAGCCATTACCGAAAAGGGCCCTGTATTTATCGAGGGCAACAGCTTTCCCAGCCACGCTGTGCCGCAGTTTGCCGCCCACTACCCGGATGGCATCGGCATCATGCGGGAATTTAGAGAATTTATTGATATTTGATCCTCTGCGGCGCTTACCGCTGGATGATATTCCAAAGAAACAGTCAAAGGGGGATACGACCCATGAAAAAATGGCTTTGCCTGCTCCTCTCCATTTGCCTTCTGCTGGCTCCCCTCAACGTGGTGGAAGCAAAGGGCGAAACCTTTACGCTGATGATCTACCTCTGCGGTACCGATCTGGAATCCAGAGCCGGTATGGCCACCTCCGACCTGACGGAGATGGTAAAGAGCGGCGTTATCAAAAACGGCAATGTGACCATCTACATTCAGACCGGCGGTACCTCCCGCTGGCAGACCGACGGCATTAGCAACCGCAAAGCCGAGCGCTGGATCCTCAGCAAAAACGGTCTGAAGCAAGTAGAAAGCCTTGGCAGCGTCAACATGGGCGACGATGCCTCTTTGCAGGATTTTCTCGAATATGGTTTTGACAACTTTCCCGCAGACCGCTATGGTCTGATCATGTGGGACCATGGTTCCGGGGCCACCGGCGGTCTGTGCCACGACGAGATCACCGGCGATTGCCTGTATTACCCCGAAATTTACGGTGCACTGGAAGGTGCGACCAGGGGAATGCGCGGCAAGCCCTTTGCCTTTATTGGTTTTGATGCCTGCCTGATGGGCTCCTACGAAATGGCGCTGCACCTTGTACCCTTTGCCGACTACATGATCGCCAGCGAAGAGCTGGAACCCGGTACCGGCTGGAGCTACAACGGCTGGCTGCCCTACTTGGTAGACGACCCCGGCATTTCCATCGAACGGCTGGGCAAGTATATCGTTGACAGCTTTATTTCCTCTGTCTCCAAAAACCGCAGCGAGTACGCCACCCTGTCTGTGATCGACCTATCGAAAATGGGGCCGCTGGTAAAGGCTGTGGAAAGCATGGCCGCCTCCCTGACCAGTCAGTTGGACAGCGACTTTAGCACCATGTCCCGTCTGCGCCAGAACATGCGCTCCTTCGGACAGATCTCCAATGCTGCATCCGACATGGTGGATATGACGACCTATGCCGAGGTGTTCGCCCGTTACGATCAACGGTCCGCCAATGCCATCAAGACTGCGTTGGATGATGTTGTGGTGTATTCCAAGCACACCAACAACCTGTCTGGTGTTTCGGGTCTGAGCATTTTGATGCCTTTCTCCACCCGGTATTCTTCCTCCACCTACATGAAGTATTATGATACCGAAAACCTGACCCCCAAGCACACCGCATTCGTCAAGGGATTTATCGAGCAGATCGGCTCCGGTTCCAGCGGCGGTTTTGGCTTGGCTGATCTGTTTGGCTTTGGCGGCGGTCCCAGCGTTTCGCCGCAGAGCGTACAATCTGCTGAGATCGACTGGTTCTCCCAGTACGCCACCGATGCAGACAGCTATTCCGAAAACGCTGGCGACCTGTGGGGCAGCCTGTACGGCTCCGGCTACGAGCAGAGCAACAGCTCCAGTTTCTCGCTGGACAGCTTCCTTGGTATGCTGTTTGGCGACCCCTCTGCCGCCTATGGTTACGACCCCTCCTACGACAGTTCTTCTTCCAGCTTGTGGGGCGATATGAGCGGCTATTCCGACAGCAGCTTTGCCACCGACAGCGGCTACGGCAGCGATTTCTGGGGCAGCGGTCTGTGGGGCATTCCCTCCGGTTCCTCCACCTCTTCTAGCACCGGCGGCTCCTCTGCGGGTTCCACGCTGGATTTCTGGGGCTTTAACGATCCCCCCGCCGCTACAGCTACCCCCGCCCCCAGCACCGGCTCCTCCTCAGCAGCCAACGATTTCTGGGGCATCTCTTCCGGCGCTGCTGCCGACAGCCAAGTGACCATCCAGACCAGCGAAGGCGAAGTAACGCTGAATAACCCCTTTGCCGGTACCGACAGCGAATACGCTTACACCATCGAGCTTACCCCCGAACAGCTGCAAGTGCTGGGCAAAGTGGAAGCCAACCTGATGATGGACATCAGCGACCCCGACTTTGAGTGCTACGTAGAGCTTGGTTATGTGCAAGACGTGATCGTGGACTGGAACCGCGGCAAGATCTACGGCTTGTTCGACGGCACTTGGGCCACACTGGATGGACAGATGGTCTGCATGTACGACCAAGTAGCTAACGACCGCTATGTGCGTTCCCTCATCCCCATCACCCTCAACGGCGAGCCCACCTACCTGCTGGTCACCTTTGATGCGGAAAACCCCAACGGCGTTGTGGTGGGCACCACCCAAGGCTGGACGGCAGATGGTCTGCCCGCCCGCAGCGTGACGGAGCTGGAGCGGGGCGATGTGGTCATTCCCCAGTATGAACTGATCTATTGGGATGTTGCTGGCAACCAGCAGGTGGCGTCCTTCGAAGGCGATCCCATCGTTCTCGGCAAGGCCTGCACCATTCCCC
>JAZSRK010000029.1:0-4922 GCA_045538465.1 Candidatus Limiplasma sp.
GTCGAAGATGCTGGGACTTACGATCAAGACGTGGAAACGTTATACGCTTGGCAATCATAGCGAAGGGTTTGAACAAGTGGCGACACGTCTGTATGAACACACAGGATTATGAACCGTGATGTTGAACAGGCTGTCTGCAAGGCTTTCGAAGGCCTGCTGAAGCGCTACTTCGGCAAGTAAGAAATCCAGTAAAATCAAGGATTTTCAAGGGAATCACTCTGAAAAGGGTGGTTCCCTTTTTTTACTTCTCTGCCATTGCGCTGCTGGTTTGGGCTTAATTTCATCCCTCCTTTATGTCATTTCTATGTCGCGCCCAAACCACTATGTCATGCTATGTCATGAACTTTGAATCGCTGCTGCTGAAAGAACTTCCTCCAAATGGCATGACCAAACCACTCAATGCCATTATAGGTGTAGCAAATTTTTCTGTCAATTTTCATTTACAAAGAAAAAAGGGTTGCAGTTTACGCCAAAATCATTCGCAAGGAGGTTTGTTTAAGGGTATTAAGAACGGAGCAAAGCTCGGTGCAGGATTATCCAACTGGAAAGTGGAACATCCTGTTTTTTCGCGTGCTGCAAAGCTGGTATCTCGAATTGGTGGATTTTAGGCGGTTTGCTGGAGATCGTTGGTGCGCTCATACTCATTTTCACCATTGGGTCTGAAGGAAATTGGCTATTGGGGGCTGTTTTGTTCATCGGAGGTATTGTTGTAGATATGGGTTCGCATTGGATCGCACTGAAGATCGATCAGAAAAAGAACACTCAAGCTGCGTGATGCCTCAAATGGTCAGTCTTTTGGTTTCGTCGGTTTGATAGATGAATAAACTTGTGAAAGATGCATTTGATCAAACAAGCACCAGAACGGTCGCGTTCTGGTGCTTCAGACTGTCGATAAACCTTAGGAGGTGTCGGAGGGCTGCAGCCCCCCGACTGTGATCCGAAACCAGCGACATGTGCGGTGGTTTCGGAACCCTTGCGAAGCAAGGGATTCCTAGGCAAAATGGTTGCCTTGTGGGGTCTTATCCAAAAAAAGCATGGTGTCACATCTTCATTCATCCGCTGTACAAAAAACAGTACGACCCGATCATCGATCGCACTGTTCGCACGTTGCAAGCATGCACGGGCATGCTCGCGATCATCTCATTGCCATCAGATACCAGCCCGCAGATTCTTGACCGTGCGGTTTTCCAGCGAAATATGGCTGTAGCAGCGCACGCCGCCTTCGCCGGCCGGGCTCTGGGCTTCCACACCGACCTTTACGGTCTTCTCTACAGGCAGGTGGAACAGGCGCACCATGTAGAAGGTCTCCCCATCCAAAGAGTAGTGGGTGCAGAATACATCCCCTACGCGCACGATCTGCAGCCATACTTCCTCCTGCTCAATGTTGCAGCCGTTGGCATCGTCAGATACACCATTGGTCACCACGCATACAGCGGCAGTGGTGCCGAAATCGGATTTTTCAAAGGCGGCTTTCGTCCACAGCTTTTCGTCCTGGATCACCATCAGGGCGCAGGCATCGTATACCGTGCGGAAGTTGGGGCGCACCTTTGCACGGAAAACAAAGTCGCCGGTCACCTCGGTGTAGAGGAAGGGAGCATTGGCTACCGGGGCGCTGAGGGTGCCATTCTCGGGCACGGGGTTGTTGAACCAGTCCGTATAGCCGGGCGCAACAATGGCGACCTCATCACCTGCTTGGATCATTTTGCTTTCGTTCAGCCATTTCCAGTTGGTCATATCCATAGGGAAAAGCCTCCTTATGTTGGTTTTTGTTGATGAGGTCATCATATCATGGTTCGGGTGGATTGTAAACAATGGACAGGCAGTCTTTGTCTGAGGCAGATCTTCTGCGCATCGTATCGTTTATGAAAAAGTTTGACATCCTCCCGAAACTGTATTATCCTTATATTACAGCAACGATTCATATGATCAAAATTGATTTTTGCAATTGGAGGTTTTGTTTCATGAAAAAAATGTTCTTGCGTATGTTGCCCATTCTGTTGATCCTCTGCCTTGTGGTTGCCATTCCTGCGCAGGCCAGCAACTTTGCGGCACTGAAAAAGGCAAAATCCTACCTGTCGCTTATGGCGTTTTCCTACGAAGGACTGGTCGAACAGCTGGAATACACGGGCTTTTCCCACAGCGAGGCTGTGTATGCAGCCAATAATTGCGGCGCTGACTGGAACGAGCAAGCCGTCAAAAAGGCAGAATCCTACTTGTCTATTATGGCGTTTTCTTACGAGAAGCTGGTCGACCAATTGGAGTACGAAGGCTTTACCGCCGAAGAAGCGGCTTACGGAGCCCGCGTAGCTTATTACGGCAGCAGCGCCAGCGGCTATGGCAGCGCCTCTTCTGTAAGCAGCGGCAAAACGCAGGCCTTGCGCAAGGCAGAATCCTATCTTTCGATCATGGCGTTTTCGTACGAAGGGCTGGTCGAACAGTTGGAATACGAAGGCTTCTCCCATAGCGAAGCCGTTTATGCTGCCGACAACTGCGGCGCCAACTGGAACCAGCAGGCAGTAAAAAAAGCAGAATCCTATCTGGATATTATGTCGATGAGCTATACCCGGCTGGTGGATCAGCTGGAATATGAAGGTTTCACCCATTCGCAGGCTGTTTATGGTGCCACCGAAGCACTTCGATAAGCAACAACGTTATCATAGGAAGGATGTATATGGTGAAACGGCTTTTTACGATGGCAATACTGCTGCTCCTTTGCCTATCGACGGTATCGATAAGTGAAGCAGCCTCTATGTACGCTTTACAAGTTGTTGATAAGAACGCATATTTGAATAGTATGTATTCTGATATGTCCATCGAAGAATTAGAGCAAGCAGATCTTCTTTTGCATGATGTGCTGAATGCAAAACGTGTGGGTTCTGCCAAGCTGACATTTGAAGAGACACAAGTGATCCTTCCCGTAAAAGCAAATAAAAAAATGGCGTTGACTTGCGATTTTCGGGAAATTACATCCAATACGGAGATCGTCTACGAAACTGCCGATGAAACGGTAGCGACCGTAAAATCTGGTCGGGTGACTGCTGTGGGCGAGGGGACCACGCAGATCAAAGCAACAGCTACGTTTGAAGATGGCGGTATACTGTCGGCTGAGTGCACGGTCGTTGTATATGTGCCGGTTGCTTCTGTTAAAGCGCCGGAGTCATCCGTATCGCTTTTTGTTGGGGAAGAGTATGAGATCCTTCCGCAAATTGCGCCGGAGAACGCTACCGAAAAAGGTGTGCTTTTTGAATCCGACAATCCTGAGGTGCTCAGCGTCGATCAAAAAGGAGTGGTTACAGCAAAGCAAGCCGGCAAGGCGACTGTAGTGATGACTTCTGCTGAAAATACCGACTCTCCCAAGAGCGGCAAAATGGTTTTTACGGTTGAACAACAGGTGGTTTCCATTCAGTTGGATCGATCCGAAGTTACTACCTATCCGCGGGAAACGGTGCAATTAACGCCTACCCTTGTTCCCCAAGATGCCAACAACACAAAGGTGGAGTGGTCTTCTTCGGATCCTTCTGTTGCAACAGTCGATTCCAAGGGCGTTGTACAAATAATGACATACGGTACGGCAACGATCACTTGTCAGGCTGCCGATGGGCAAGGTGCTTACGCTGTATGCACACTTACCATATTAGACCGTACGATCGATTTTAAAACCAAGTGGAATGTCGTGCAAATGGGCAAAGATGGAAACGGAAAGCCGTACGAATGGATCGTTCTGACTTATAATGCAGCAAGCAACAGAGCATTTCTGCTGTCCAAGGATGGTGTGGGTCATTATAACTTGCACGATGGCTCCGTTTACAAGGGATGGTCTCAAAGCCCAGCCCGTAAATATTTGAACGGTAAGTTTTTGGAATCGACATTTTCCAGCAACGAGAAAAACGCAATCATCGTAACCAATGTTTCTACGCCTTCCGGCTGGGATGCATACTGGGGCACAGGCTCGATCAGCGGCGGCCCGGATACCAAAGACCGTCTGTTCTTGTTGAGCGAAGACGAAGTTACTACCTACCTTCCCCAATCCAGCGGCTACCGTTCGCTTGGCGATAGTTTAAGCGATTCATGGTGGACGCGTTCTCCGGGCCCGGTAACGACCAGTGGTTATTATGTAAACTGGGATGGCGTTTTCGATTTTTGCGAGCCCAGCTACTCCTATGAACTACGACCCGCTATGTGGGTGGATCTGGAGGCGCTTCAATAACCTGCATGTATGTGGACTATTTGTGTAGTAGCCATACCAAACAGGATATTCGTATAAGAAAAGCAGGCACCGGATGCGCTCTGGTACCTGCTTTTTTCCTTGGAGTCGGTCTCTTTCGGTTGTTTGTACTTACTCCTGCTCAAGCCAAGCTTCTGCCGTGGCAGCGCTCATGCGCTTGATGCCTTCCTTGGCGTACTTGGATTCGGGGCCGCCGACGGTGTACAGGAAATACTTACCGCCTTCGGTCTGGTACAAGCTTTCCTCGTAGCCGGCGGGGTCGCCAAAGGTGCCGGAGGTACGCTTGCATACCAGCTTGGCTGCATCGGTATCGTACTCTACTTTGCAAATGATCTTCTTCATAAAACATCTACTCCTTCTTGTCGCACAGCAGGCAGCGGTGCGAGTTTTCTCTTCCGGATGATACGGAAGATACGGCTTCCTGACGGAAACGAAGTATATCCTATCATAAATCCGCTGAAAAGACAACTTTTTGCCCTGTAAGCTTTGTAAATCAAGCTGTTTGAACTATTTGAGGATGGCAGGCAGCGGCTACGGTATAGTGTATGCGCATTTGCTGGGAAATATGATGCCGAAGCTGCATCGTTTGCATGCATACGAAACCCCCCGTTCCTTACTACGGAACGGGGGGCAGGTCGTCGAAAAACTCGCCCATGGCGACTTTTTCGACGAAGCTTGCACCGTTTGCCTACTCACC
>JAZSRK010000158.1:0-4266 GCA_045538465.1 Candidatus Limiplasma sp.
GGCTCGCCGGGCGGCAAACGGCGAAAGGAATCCCTTGCTACGCAAGGGTTCCGAAACCACCGCACATGTCGCTGGTTTCGGATCACAGTCGGAGGGTTGCGACCCTCCGACTCCACCCGTGAGTTTTCGACAGTTCTGAAGGACCGAAGCTTCGGCTTCGGTCCTTTTGTTTGCACGAAAAAACCCACGGCTGCAAACAGCAACCGTGGGCAGAAAGAATAAGCTTAATCTCTGTATCCGTTGGGGTTTCCGCTTTGCCAACGCCAGGAATCACGGCACATGTCGTCCAGCGTCTTTTCAGCCTGCCAGCCCAGCAGCTCCTTGGCTTTGGTGGGGTCGGCGTAGCAAGTGGCGATGTCGCCGGGGCGGCGGTCAACGATCGTATAGGGCAGCTCCATGTTATTGACACGCTGGAAGGCGTTCACCAGATCCAGCACACTGTAGCCAACACCAGTACCCAGATTGATGATCTCTGCACCCTGATGGGACAGCAAATATTCACAAGCTTTTACATGTCCCTTGGCCAGATCCACCACGTGGATGTAATCGCGCACGCCGGTGCCATCGTGGGTGTCGTAATCGTTGCCGAAAACGCTCAGGCGCTCACGCTTGCCAGAAGCCACTTGGGTAATATAGGGCATCAGGTTGTTGGGAATACCCACGGGATCCTCGCCGATGCGGCCGCTCTCGTGGGCACCGATGGGGTTAAAGTATCTAAGCAGCGCAACGGACCAATCCGGTATGGCAGCTGCGGCATCCAGCAGGATGCGTTCGTTCATGTACTTGGTCCAGCCGTAGGGGTTGGTGCAGCCCATAGAAACCATGGTCTCCACCAAGGGCATAATGGGCTGGTCGCCGTATACCGTAGCAGAGGAAGAGAACACGATGCGCTTCACGCCAGCTTCCCGCATGCATTCGCACAGGGTAAGGGTGGTATCCAAATTGTTGCGGTAGTATTCCAAGGGCTTGGCAACACTTTCGCCAACCGCTTTGTAGCCGGCAAAGTGAATCACTGCATCGAAGGAGTGCTGGGCAAAGATGGCGGAGAGAGCGGCCTTGTCGGCAACATCAGCCCTGCAGAAAGGTACGGGCTTGCCGGTGATCTCCTCAAGGCGCTCCAGCACCTTTTCGCTGGCATTGTACAGATTATCCACGATGACGGCTTCGTGCCCAGCGTTCACAAGTTCCACATAGGTGTGGGAACCGATGAAGCCAGCACCGCCGGAAAGCAAAATTTTCATAAGATAGCAACCTCCAAGTTACAACGGATCAGAACAGCTTTTCGGGATAGGTGCCGTTCTCGTGCATCTTCTTCAGCTCGGCCTGCACATAGGGCTTATCTTCCTGATAGGTAACGCCGAACCAGACCGCATCGGTGGAGAGCATATCCACTTTCAGCTGGCCTTCCTTCATCAGCTGATCTACCAGCACAGGCAGCACATACTCGGCCTTCAATTCGTCGGGGGCCAGACCCTTCATAAAGTCGATGAACTTCTCTTCTGCTGCCTTAAACAACCACGGGGTAAAGCCGAAGAAGTTCATACTCACCAGACATTCGGGATCCAGGATCACACCGGCGGGATCCTTTTCCGTATCCCGGATGGTGCCATCGGGGAAGGGCTGGATCTTGTAGGTCTCGGTAACGGATTCCAGATGGCCTTCTGCATCCACGCCGCACACGCCGCGGGTAACGTGACCATGCTCGCTGACGGTATTCTTCAGGTAGTAGCCCACCATGCAGCCCTGATGTTCAGGAGCCAGCTTTTCCAAATGATCAGCCATGGTTTTGAAGGCGGGCACGCCGTAATAGTCATCGGCATTGATGACGGCAAAGGGCTCGTTGGCCACATCCTTGGCAGACAGGATGGCCTGTACCGTGCCCAAAGGCTTTACGCGCTCGGCGGGAACAGACAGACCGGCAGGCAGATCGGTCAGCTCTTGGAAAGCATATGCTACTTCGATCTTATCTTTGACTACATCGCCCACCAGCTTGCGAAAGCGCTCCTCAAAAGCGTGCTTGATGATGAACACGACCTTGTTGAAACCTGCGTTGATGGCATCATAGATGGAGTAGAGCATCAGCACCTCGTTGTTGGGACCCATGCCATCGATCTGTTTGTCGCCGCCATAGCGGGAACCCATACCGGCTGCCATAATAACCAAAGTCTTATTCATAGTGGTTCGTCCTTTCTGTGGTGATCGTTATTTGCACGCTCCAAGCCGCGGAGCAGTTGGTTACAGCGCTGTGGGCAAAACGTCTTCTTCTGGTTCAGGGACTTCGGTTTGGCTGGCATCAGTTGCAGGAGCCAAGAGGGGCTTTACACGCATTTGCGGGCAGGTGAAGGCTTTTTCGCCAAACCCTTCGGCGCTATCCCGACGGAAGAAGATGGTCAGTGTGCGCAGCATTAGTTTCAGGTCTTGCGCAAGGGAAAACTGCTCGATGTAGATCAGATCCAGCATTACTTTGTCCTTGGGGGAAGTGTTGTATTTGCCCTCGATCTGGGCAAGTCCGGTCAGGCCAGCCTTCATCTGCTGGCGGTAACGGAATTCCGGCACCTCTTGGGTGTAGCGGTTTACGTTCTCCAGCATTTCGGGGCGGGGGCCCACAATGCTCATATCGCCCTTGAGCACATTCCACAGCTGGGGCAGCTCATCGATGCGGGAGCGTCGAAGAATGCGCCCCACTGGGGTAACACGGTCATCATCCTTGGTGGCGGAATGTTGCTTTGCCTCGTTGGAAGCAGCTACCCACATGGTACGAAACTTGAGTATGCTAAAGATATTGCCGTTAATGGTGGCGCGCTGCTGGCGGAAAAACACAGGCCCGTTATCGCACATTTTAATGGCGATCGCTGCGATCAGCATCAATGGGCTGAAAATGATCAGACCAAACAAGCTGATGCCCACATCTGTTGCACGCTTAAAGAAACGCTGAAATATGGTGGGCTCCACACGGTGGATGTGCAGAAAGGGCATATCATCCAGCACAACGCTTTCGGCTGTGGAAATGATCACGTCTTCCAACTCGGCCATCAGATAGATGCTTTTGTTGTTTTGGTAACAGAAGGCTTCCAGCTGGCCTTCTTCTGTATCGGGAATACCTGCCATAAAGATGACTTCGTGAGCTAAAATGGCTTCATGCACATCGGGGCATTCGTAGTGCACGCATTCACAAAGGCGGTAGCGCTTTTTGTGGATCTCCAGCTTGCTAGCCACTTGATTGGCCAATTCTTGCGAGGAGGTAACGATCAGGCTGCGCTTGGGCGGGTTGAGGCGGTAGTACAGCCGGTGACCGATGGAAACGATCAGATAGATCAGCACCAGTTGCAGCACCATGGCAGCGGCAAGCAGCAGCAGGTCTTCGCCCAGCAGCATCAGGCGTTTGTTGGCTTCGGGGTTTTGGGGGTTAACGTTCATGATCTGCAAAAACAGATAGGTGATGATATCGCTGATCAAAAAAGTAAGGCACATACTGGATAGCACAGAACGTTTTTTGCGCAGACCGATATCGAAGCCGCCGTATACCACCGAAAGGATCAGGGCGCTTAAAAGAAAGGCCATGATGGTGGTAACAGCAGTACGGCTTATGTTGAGCAGTTGGGGATTGGAGATGCCCAAAAAACCGAAAAAGCACAAAAACATAAGAATATAGAGCAATATTTGCAGACCGTACTTGATCCAAAGCGTAAGCCTGCGCTGCTTGTTCTGCATAAAAAGACCTCCGAAACCGGGCGCACGGAAAAAACCGGCGCGGTGGTTCGCCCAAAAGGCGCAAAATATCACAAATATACAAGTTAAGTATAGCAATTTGCTTTTGCTGTGTCAATACATACAGTCTTTCTGGGCGGCTGGCGCGTATAGGGCACGTTTTGGTGGCTTGAAAACCCGTCGTGCGACCACGAAAAGTAATAGATAAAATTGCGTAAAAATACTTGCTTTTTTAAAAACCTTTGGTATAATACTTAATTGGCACATCCTTGCGCCGGTCAAGCGCATCGGCGCCATAAGTCCAAGAGGAGGTGAAAGGTAATGAATAGGTACGAACTGACCTACATCATCGACACCGCAGTAGAAGAGAATGCTCGTAAGGAACTGATCGAAAAGTTCTCCGAACTGATCAAGCTCAACGGCGGTGAAATCGAGAAGGTAGACGAGACTTGGGGCAAGCGTCGTCTGGCTTACGCCATCAACGACAAGACCGAAGGCTACTACGTTCTGGTTACGATGAAGGCTCCCAGCGATCTTCCCCGTGAGATCGAGCGCAAC
>JAZSRK010000007.1:0-11914 GCA_045538465.1 Candidatus Limiplasma sp.
TCTCCTGCGCATCGGATTCAACGATTACGCCGGGAACAGGCACACGATCCAGATCAAGCGCATCCTCCACAAGAAACACATCAGAAGCCCCATGTGTCGATATCAGTTCACTGAAGGGTTCAGTTTCAAGCCGTTTCAGGAGTGCCTCAGAAAGAGGCACGGGCATGGTATCCACCACATACATATCATCTTTTCCAACCGCGAATGAAACCCGCTTGATATACAGGCAACCATTCTCGATTTTGCTATAGCTTGCATCTGTATCATATCCGTGATTGTAAGAACTATGGCTGCGCAGTGTATACCCTGGAAATAGATCAGCTACGGATGCTTCCGTGATAGCCACCAGTTCCTGTGCTGTCTCAGGTGTACCGGGGAGATCATCAAAATCGCCAATCCAAGTTAACAGATCATCATCTAACGTGAATGTAGCTTCGGCTACATTTGTGCCATCCGGATAGTACGACAGCCGATGTCCATCAAGGATGACATGTCCCTGATATTCGGATGTTTTTCGCCAGCCGCATTCCACCATATATTCACCATCGTAATGATAGGCAATGTAGTCACCATTCTTCCGGTTTACCAAATCAAATCCAAGTTCATCGGGATAGAATGAGCCATCAGAACGGGGTGTTGTGGTATCATGACGAACAAAAGCAATTTCCCATGTGCCATCCACAGGTGAAAACTGAGCTTCTGACTTCCACTCTCCGTTCATGTAACAGTAGTAATCCATATTCCCCCACGGCGAAATGATAGCCGCCATTGTGGAAGCGTCTGGCAGAGAAAAGAAGAAGCATTCTGCAAACTCCTCTGAACCCTGGGAGGAAACATACTGCTCCCACATCTCCTGTGGGAACTCGCTTTGTGCACAAGCCTGCTGAGAGAATGCCAGAAGTATAGCAATGAGAATAAATACGAATTTCTTCATTAGGATGCTCCTCTACGTGTGAAAATGAACGACTGTCTATCTATTATAACGTATGTAGGTAATATTTTCATGCAAAGTATGTAAACGAGATAGGGTCTCTTTCATATCGATTTTAGAAAAAGTAAGTGTTCAGCGTTTTGATCTGATCGTTCATCACACATACACCAGCTCTGCATAGATGATTTCTTCAGCACAGGCACGGATGTTGTTCATGGCACCCACCCATGCCATTGGATCTCTGGCCTTGAGTTCTTCGGTAATACCTTGTGAAGTCTTCATGCTTTCAATAAGGCTTTCCAGACGCTCAATGGCCTCCTGATTGACTTGAACGAGATATTTGGACAGCTCGCCGGTCAACAGCAGCTCGTTGAACAGGATGGGGCGATGCTTCCGCAGAAACTCTTTGCGCCGCCTGCCCCAGATGCCAATGTCTCCGGCATCCGGCGGGAGGGCAATGTTGGGAAAGTAGTAGTCTCCTATTTTCGTATAGGAGATGGTCAGGTCGGATTCGTGTTCGTGCTTCATGTTGGCAGCTCCTTTCGCAATGAAAATAGCGGTTATGACGAAGGTTTTTTCCTTTCGTCATAACCGCTACCATTCACCACAAACGAGCCGCAGTCATGATGTGATTGGAAGGATAAAACCTTCCTTTACATCATACTTGGTTGAGGGGGAAGGTTTCTCCATGGATATGGGCATCCGCATCAAGGGCGGTGCATCCCGCAGTTACAATGCAAAGAGCCTGCGCCTGATCGCCCGGGAAGAATATGGTCAGAAAGCCATTGAGTACCCGGTGTTTGGCGAAAACCCGCGGGAGGACGGCAACGGCCTTGTGGAAAAATACAAGAGCATCACGCTCCGGGCTGGCGGCAACGATGTGCGCTTCGCCGTCATCCGCGACCCCGTTATCCAGCGGCTGGCCACGGGCATGGCCTTTACCAGCCAGCTGACCAAGCCCTGCGTGGTATTCATCAACGGCGAATACTGGGGCGTTAAGACCATCACCGAGGAGTATAGCGACAATTACATCCAGTACAACTTCGGCGTGGATGATAAGAACGTGGTCATTATGAAAAACGGCGAGCTGGAAGAGGGCGAAGAGGATGACCTGCTTCTTTACGAAGCCATGTACAACTTTATCGCCCTCAGCGACATGACCGACCCTGCCAACTACGAAAAAGCCTGCCAGATGATCGACATGGAAGCGCTGATCGACCTGACCGCCATGCACCTGTACATTTACAACAAGGATGGTTTGTTTGAAAACAACAACTGGCAGATGTGGCGCGCCCGGGAGACCGACCCCGCCAACCCCTACGCGGACGGCAAGTGGCGTTTTTTAAGCTATGATGTAGATTTCAGCTCCGGCGTATACGATGCTGGCAAGACCCACACCGAGGACAACATCACCCCCGTTCTGCTGGATGAAGTGGTGTACGAAGACAAGCACACCGGTGCCCTCATCCGCAATCTATGGAAGAACCCCGATTTCCGCCGCGAGCTGCTCACCGCCTTGTGCGATTGCCGCAATATCTATTTTGAAGCCAACCGCTTTGCCCTCATCTTTGGCGAAATGCGCGCGCAGTACGAGCCCTACATGCCCGAAACCTTCCGTCGCTTCGGCCCTGCGTGGATCGCCACATGGGATCCCGCAGGCTATTACGCCTCCAAGTTGGATGAGATCAGTGTATTCTTCGGCGGGCGGTATGAGAGTTTTCCGTGGCTGATGAAGAAGGTGTTCACGCTAAGCACTCCCTACGAATTAACGGTGCTCACCTCCGACCCGGCCAAGGGAGTCATCCTGTGCAACGGCCGCCCCTTGGATGAATTCCTCGCCCGTCCGCAAGGCTTTACCGCTATGTATTTCCCCGAAACCCCTGTCAGCCTGACTGCGGTACCTGCCGAGGGCGCTGCCTTTGCTGGCTGGCAGGGCGAGGGCACCTTGCCTGAGGATGCCTCCGCCGCGACCATCACTTTGACCTTGAGTGAAGCCACGGCCTTGACAGCGATTTTTGAATAAATTTTCAGGCGGTATTCCCTTGCCGCATGGATAACCTGCAGGAGACCAACACCCGCATGTGGAAGGAATGGCTGCCTTCCTGAAAGGAGTACAAGATAGGCGGCAACTGGAATCTGGAAATGTACGCCCCGCCGGCTGAGAACTACGTGGAGCTATGGCTGCCGCTGGAGAGGCTGTAAAGGGAAGAGAGACGCTGGTGGCGCGGCTTCATTTTTTCTATCCATACAATGCGCTACACCGCGACATATCACCTGTTCCAACTTTGTTTTCTCCCCGTTCGCCCTTGCGCCTTCTCCCGCCCGGTGCTATACTCATCCCTGAAACGGGGGGACGATCATGCAAGCAAGCGGGGTCAAACGCAGAGCACTAAAAGCCGCATTTCCCCATACCATCCCCATTCTGACCGGTTTTGGTTTTCTGGGCATGGCCTATGGCATTCAAATGAGCGTATCGGGTTTTCCCTTTTGGTACCCCATGCTTATGGCCATGACCATCTTTGGCGGGTCGTTGGAGTTTGTGTGCGTCAGCATGCTGCTGAGCGGCTTTGCACCTTTGCAAACCTTTTTGATGGCGCTGCTGATCCAAGCCCGGCACCTGTTCTACGGCATCGCACTGCTGGATAAATACCGCCACATGGGTTGGAAACGTTTCTACCTGATTTTTGGTCTGTGCGACGAATCCTTCTCTATCAACTGCAGCGCCAAAATACCAGCGGGTGTGGATGAGGGTTGGTTCTATTTCTTTGTTACGCTGCTCAACCAGAGCTATTGGGTATGCGCCGCTACGCTGGGCGGTCTGGTAGGTTCTCTCATCACCTTTGATACCATGGGGCTGGATTTTGTGATGACCGCCATGTTCGTGGTCATTTTTCTGGAACAATGGCTCAAAGAGAAGCAGCACTTCTCCTCGCTGATCGGTGTGGGGGCATCGGTTTTGTGCTTGGTGCTCTTTGGCCCTGATTCTTTTCTGGTGCCCTCCATGGTGGTTATTCTGTGCATGCTGACGTTATGCCGCAAGCCCATTGAAAAGGCAGGTGAATTGCCATGACCTTACCTCAGCAATTCATCACCATTGCGCTATGCGCCCTTGCCACCATGCTGACCCGTTTTACGCCTTTTTTGCTGTTTTCCGGCAAGAAAACGCCTAAGTTCGTGCAATATTTGGGGCAAGCCCTTCCCGGTGCCATCTTTGGCATGTTGGTGGTATACTGCCTCAAGCATGTTGATCCCTTCGTATACAGCCATGGTTTACCGGAGGCGCTGGCCATTTTGGTCACTGTTGTGCTGCATTTGTGGAAGCGGCAAATGCTGCTGTCCATTGCCGGTGGCACGGTATGCTACATGCTTTTGTTGCAGCTGGTTTTTTAACAACGCAAAGCCCATCTCAGGCAACGCTTTAAGGAGCACCCCATGCAAGCCACGCAGATCAAAGATTTTACCAAAGGGCCCATCGCCAGAGAGCTGATCATTTTCTCTCTGCCGCTGTTCCTTTCCAACCTATTGCAGATCGTCTACAACATGGTGGATATGATCATCATCGGCAACCATTTGGGCAAAAACGCCCTGTCCGCTGTAGCGGTGGGCGGCGATATCAGCCAATTGCTTACGTTTTTTGCCATTGGCTTTTCCAGCGCCGGTCAGGTGATCATTGCCCGATTGATCGGTGCACGGCGGCGCAATGAGCTAGGAGCCTTCGTGGGCACCATGACCGGTTTTCTGCTTACAGCGGCACTAAGCATCAGCTGCATCGGTTTTCTTCTGCGCCACCCCCTGCTGCGGCTGATGCACACGCCGCCGGAGGCGTATCAGGGTGCGCTGGAATACTCGGCGGTATCCATGGCTGGGCTCGTGTTTATCTACGGTTACAACATCGTCAGCGCCATTCTGCGCGGCATGGGCGACTCGCGGCATCCCTTCATCTTCATCAGCATTGCTGCGGTGCTGAACCTGATTTTGGATATCCTGTTTGTTATGGTGCTCAACTTGGGGCCTGCCGGTGCAGCCGTGGCCACAGTGGTCAGTCAGGCCGTCAGTTTTCTTGCTTGCTCTGCCTTTTTGGTGCGCCACAAGAACGAGTTTTGCCTCGATATGCGCCCGACCGTTTTTGTACGCTGGAACCGCCGTATGCTAGGCGATCTGCTCAAGCTGGGCACGCCCATGGCCATCAAAAGCGCATCGGTACAGATCTCCAAGCTGTTCGTCAATTCGTGGATCAACTCCTACGGTATTGCGGTTTCTGCCTTTGCGGGCATTGCCAACAAGGTGGGCAATGTTAGCATTCTGGTATCCAACGCCATGAACACCTCCGGCTCCACCGTGGTGGGACAAAACCTGGCTGCCGGTGCCTTTGACCGGGTAAAGAAAACGCTGGGTGCTTTGGCTGTGATCACACTATCGGTGGCAGCGGTGTTTTCCGGGCTCATTCTGCTCTTCCCCCATGCGATTTTCGGCATTTTCACCCGCGACCCGGCTGTGCTGGCGCTCTCTGATGGCTATGTGCCCATTGCCGTGCTGCTGTTCTTGGCCAGCGCTCTGCGTTCCATTATGAACGCCCTCATCAATGGCAGCGGCAACCACAGCATCAATTTCGTTACCGCCATCTTGGATGGCATCGTGCTGCGCATCGGGCTGTCGGTACTGTTTGGGCTGGTGCTGGATATGCGGCATTACGGCTTCTGGTTGGGCGATGCGCTGGCAGGCTTTACCCCCTTCTGGATCGGTCTGGTATTCTACCTTACCGGGCTCTGGAAGCGCGGGCGGATGGTTGCGGGCGAGTAGGCGAACGGTACAAACCTCGTCGAAAAAGGTCGCTGCAGGTGGATTCTTTTACGAACTGAAGGGGCTGTCTCAAAACAAGAAGATATTACCAATTCATCGTAAAGACTGTCAAAAAGGCATGGAATGCTGCCGGATGAGCAACATTCCATGCCTTTACTTTTCTCAAAATTGTATTTTGAGAAAACCCCTTCACGTTTCTCCTATGCAATTTTCCACCAACACTACTTTATACCGGCACTGCCGAGCCATACGCCCGCACCGGCTTGCCGGATGCATCAAACTCTGTGGTATAGCGCACACGGAACATGGCACGGGCGGCGGTCAGCGGCATAATGGCTTCCAATTCCTTCACGCCGTTTTCGATCTGCTTGTGCATCTCCCGGTATTGGTCTGCCACATCCTGCGGGAAAATGCCCATTTCGATGGCAGGCTCCGGATAATTGGTTACAAGGCAGGGCAGCCCCAGATCGCGCATACAGCGGAAACAGGGGGTCATTTCCCGGGTGGGCACATCGTATACCCAGTAGTAAATATTCACCTGCTCGCTGGCTGCCCGGAACAGCTTCTCCCGGTTCATCAGCTCGGTAACGGCGCTCTTTTCCCGGGTGATGTTGCGGATCATTTCGTAGAAAAGGTAGTTATCCTTGCTGTGCCCAATAACCCGCACCGAGCTGCGGATGCATACACATTCGCCCGGGCTGTCAGAATAGCAGCGCCAAGTTTCGCTCTCCTCCTCCCCACCGGATGCGATGGCTCGCTCCAACATATCCACATAGAGCTGCCGGTTGGCGTTATCGAACATATCAAGCGAATTTTTGCCGATCAGCTGCTGCTCGTTGAGCACACCGCCGATCTCCTGCAAATACTTGGGGTTTACCCGCAGCATTTCCAGCTGCCCACCGTGGTAGTCGTAAATGGCTGCGCCGCCCACATAGTTGCTGAAAATAAGCGTCTCCTGCGATTCCGGGTTCCAGAAATCCTCGGGGCTGAGGGTATCGATCAACCGCATGGAAGGACGGGTCTCGCCAATGGTGGAACGGTTGAGCAAGGTATAGAAATCGCCTTCCGGCATGGGGCGCGCGTAGAGGAAGCCCTGAATGTAGTTGCAGCCGATGCTCTTTAGATAATCTGCCTGCTGGAGGCTTTCCACGCCCTCGGCGATCACCGGCAGGCTGAGCCACTTGGCCATGCGCACGATGGAGCTAAGAATGGTGCCGCTGCGGCTGGCCGCCATGGCGGTGGTCAAAAAGCGCATATCCAATTTCAGAATATCCAGATCGATATCCTTCAGCACATTCAAAGAGGAATAACCGCTGCCAAAGTCGTCCATTTCCACCACATAGCCCCGCTGGTGCAGCTGCTGGATCACCTTGGATGCGTGCCGGTTATCGCCCACCACCGCTGTTTCGGTGATCTCGATGCAAACCAGCTCCACCGGTACTTGGTGCATCTGACGGATCTTTTCCAGCTGCTCAACAAAATCGGGCTGGAAGATATCATCCCGGGTCAGGTTGACGGAAATGGGCACCGTGCCGCGGCCTTCGTTAAGGCAATTGCGCTGGAAGCGGCACACCTGATCGAACACAAAGAAATCCAACCGGGTAATGAAGCCGTTCTTTTCGAAGATGGGAATAAACACACCCGGGGAGATGAGCCCATGCTCCGGATGCAGCCAGCGCACCAAAGCCTCTGCACCGACCAGCTCGCCGGTGGAATGGTCGTACTGGGGCTGATAATACACCACAAACTGGCGCTCTGCCAATGCGGTGTTCATCATGCCCACGATCTCTTGCTCGCCCAGCATGGCATTGCGCATCTCTTCGGAGTAATAGCTAAACTTGGTCACATAGCTGCCCTTGATGGAGGATTGCGCCAAAATGGCACGATCCAACATCGCATCGACAGAAAGGGACGCATCAGTGATGATATACACGCCCACATTGCTGACGATCTCGTAACTGAGGTCGTATTGCTCCAAGGCCTGCAAATACTTTTTGATGAATTTTTCCAGCTTTTCGCCGTTGCGGTGCAAAAACACCGCAAACTGATCCGACCCGATGCGGCAGACTGCCTCATCCTGTCCGCTATGGGTGGAAAGACCGTTGGCGATATAGGTGAGCAGCCGGTCGCCCTCGCTAACGCCAAAACGATCGTTGATGGCTTTGAAGCGAAGGATATCAAAATAGATCATGGCGTATTCGCCGTTTTGGGCTGCTGCTGCGTTTTCTTTCAGCAAACGCTCCACCCGGCGAACAAACGCACTGTGCGACAAAAGCCCGGTCAGCTCGTCATACTCGGTCATGTGCTTAAACTGGCGTGCTGTATGCAATTGCTCGTTTACATCGGTAATGGTAATGGCTGTTTCCTGCAGTGCACCCGCAGAAATAATGCCAATGCGATACCAGCGCCACATACCGCTGGCGTGCTTGAGCAGATATTCGGAAAAACCTACCCCCGCTTCGCAGCAAATACGAGCAAAATCTGCCTGTAAGCGCTGGATGGTCTCCGTACGGGCAATGCCTTCTTCATCCAGCACATCCCAAAGGCAGCGGCCATCGAAAGCAGCGCCAAAAACCTCCCGCATCTCCGGCGGATAGGCGAAACGTTTGGTGGCCGGGTCGTAGCGCACCAACAGATGCTGCTGGCTGCTTTCAGGGCGGTGCTCCCCTTCCTCCGGCCCGGGCATGACCATATTTTCTTCGTAGAACAAACAATCGTTGCCACCGCGGCGCTTGGCACAGAACATAGCCACATCGGCCTTGCGGTAAAGCTCCTCAAAGGTGGTGCCATTCTTGGGGCACAGGGCTACGCCCAAACTGGCGCTAAGCTGCAGCCCGCCGGGGGAATCCTCCAATACGGTTTTGTGCACATGGCGCACCATTCGCTGCACAGACTGGTTTTCTTCTTCGTAGTACAGGCAGATGATAAACTCATCACCGCCAACACGGGCCAGCAGGTCGCCGGGCTGCAAGCCTTCGGTAAGCCGATCAACGATGTTGGTAAGCAGCGCATCGCCTGCCAGATGACCGTATACATCGTTAAAGCGCTTAAACCCATCAATATCCAGCATAACAAAGGCATAGGGCTTGCCCTGCGAAGCCAGCTCCTCCATGGCATGCACAAGACCATTGCGATTGAGGGTGTGAGTCAGCGGGTCGGTTTCGGAACGATCCACCAAGCGGGCCAGCACCTGTTTTTCATTATCCACACGCATAAAGCGCAATTGCAGGGTATATTCGCCATCGTGCTGGGCTGTTGTACTGCTCAGGCAGACCCAGCTCTCCTCGCCATCTGCGACCATGCGCATCTCATACAGCGAAGGTGCACCATCCGGCTGGGCGGGCTGATGCTGCAATTTATCAAAATAGGCTGCAGCAGATCGTTTGTATTCGGGCGTGATGGGCCATTGGTCGCAAGCATCGCAAAGATTCTGCAATTGCTGCGGCATCTCCACACCAAAAGCAGCCGCCAGAGCGCCCTTTGTATAGAGCAATCTGCCGTCTGCCATGGCATATTCGCACACAAAGAAATCCCTTTCACGAAACGTGTAAGGACTGGCAAAGTCACCCGACAGAGAAGATACATCCATCCTTCTGACCACATCATCGAAGTGCTTCATCGTACGACCCTCATATGCTATGAAACAATATTTCCTAACTGAGTTTGATTATACCACATTCGACGGGCGGGCGCAAGTTGGCCCGCATAAAAAGCACGCGTCATCTTTTTATCTTTTCTCAGTAAGCATTTCCAAATTATGTGGTATGTGGTATAATGACAAAAACCAAAACAGGCCGTTTCCCTGCATGAAAACAAAGGATCATCAAACGTTTACGATAAACGAGGTGACTATATGTCTACAAACTACCCACAGCCCAACCACACCTCCCACGAAGCATTATGGATACAAGAATTGTTAGCCTACCAGCCGCAGAGCCATATTCTACAGAACTGGCGTGTTCTTTCGTACCTTGACCAAGGTACGTTTGCCCGCATTTTTACGGCAGAGCACACGGAGACTGGCAAGCGCGGCGTGATCAAGTTTATTCCAAACCCGATCGAGCTTAACCAGTGCAGCGTGCCCAACAGTCAGGAAGACCGTTTTTTCCAGTCCCGTTTTTTGGCCAGCAAGCGGGAAGCAGAGATCATGGAACGGTTCAAGGGTGAGAAGCACATCATCCAGTACTTGGAAGAGCCGGAGTTTTTGAAGCGCACATTCCAAAACCAGCATGGCGAAACGGTCTGCCAGCATGCCGTTCTTATTTGCATGCCTTTTTACAAAAACCACAAGCAATGGTTGCCGTTGGTCGCAGACAGCCAGACCGGGCGGCTGCGTTTGGGCATGGAAATGGCACAGGCTTTGATGAGCTTCGAAGAAAAGGGCGTTTTTCACAGAGACATCAAGCCTGGTAACATTCTAATGGATGATGAGTACCATTTCCATTTGAGTGATGTGGGCGAAGCCAAGCTGGAAAGCGAGTTTACCACCATGGGTTTTCATGGCACCCGCCCCTATATGGCGCCGGAGGTATACGAACAAGAAAACAAACAACAAAAAATGCGCAGCGATCATCGTTCCGATATTTATTCGCTGGGCATCATTCTGTACAAGCTATTCAACCGCAATCAGTTTCCTTTCCTTACCAGAGAAGGAACCCTTTCTGAAGAAGCAACTGCCAGCTATCGCACATACCGGCAAAAAAACAATCTGGAGGATGACGAGTTTCTGACAGCAAGCGAACGTGCACGATTGCTGCGCTATAACGGGTTCGAACTGCCTCCGCCATGCGATGCAGGCCCGCAGCTGACGCAGGTGATCTTGCGCGCCTGCGCATACCGTCGGGAGGATCGCTACCAGAAAGCTGAATATTTATTCAAAGCGCTAAAGTGCTGTTCCGATGGCACGCCCCTGCCTGCCGAGCTGCAATGGAAAAAAGGCGGAAAAGCCAAAGCGACCCAGAAGGGAAAAACGATTGCTTTGATCACCGGCATTGCCTGCGTTGCTGCGCTTGCCTTCGGTCTGGGGCTGATCGGTGCAGAGCTGCATGACCGCAAGACGGATGTTGTTGTTACCGCAACGCCTGTGATTGCGTCGGTGGTTACGGATACCCCTACGCCTACGCCTACGCCTACGCCTACGCCTACACCTACGCCTACACCTAAGGTTACTGCCACCCTTACGCCTGTGCCCACACCTACGCCTGAGGTTACCTCAACCCTTACGCCTGTGCCCACACCTACGCCTACGCCTGAGGTTACCGTCGCGCCAATCGGCTCTCCTGCGGAGCTTCTTACAAAAGAACCACTTGTAACGATTACCGTTGACGAGTACGAACTGGATGTGTATGAGAATGATCAGGCGGTGATTGCTAAGTATACTGGGAATGATGATGAAGTGATCATTCCGCCGGAAGTCGACGGATATCGAATCGTGGGAATCGGTGACGATGCTTTTTACGACAATGAAATCATTACCAACATTACCATTCCCGACAGCGTTATTTTCATCGGGGATTATGCATTTTCGGTTTGCAACGCTCTCACCAGCATCACCATTCCTGATGGTGTTGCTTATATTGGTAATTCTACCTTTATTTGGTGTCAGTATCTCACCAGCATCAACATCCCCAACAGTGTTAGGACTTTGGGAATGAATCCTTTTGTTGGATGCTTTGAACTATCTAATATCAAGATATCACCTGATCATCAAACGCTAAAAATGGTCGACGGTGTCCTTTTTGACAAAACTGAGACGACTCTTATTTGTTATGATCCATCGTCGCAGCAGACGCAATATATTATTCCTCACGGCACTAAAAACATAGGAGATGGCGCCTTCTGGAATATGTACATTCTCTCAAGTATTACCATCCCTGATAGCGTTACAACCATAGGGAATAAAGCCTTCTTGGGGTGCAGCGGTCTTACCAGTATTACCATCCCCAACAGCGTTACAACCATAGGGGATGAGGCATTCAGTTATTGTAACTCCCTTACCAACATCACCATACCCGACAGTGTTACTTCCATCGGGAAAGATGCCTTTGCCCACTGCCCCAACCTCACCCTGACCGTCACCAAAAACTCCTACGCCCACCAATACGCCGAGGAAAACCGCATTCCTTACATCTACTAACCCCCACCCCTTTCGCCACCCCCAGTTCCCCATAGCACCCCGCACCC
>JAZSRK010000027.1:0-7137 GCA_045538465.1 Candidatus Limiplasma sp.
AAGGCCTTGGTATCGTTCGCACCAAAAGCCTGCGCCATGGGAATGGAAAAGCCCTGTGCAAAGCCCTGCACCATGCCGGTGAACAGCCACAGGAACCAGTCGGAGGAACCCAGCGCGGCCAGCGCAGAAACGCCTTCCACCACGCCCACCACTTGGGCATCCACCACGGTATAGAGCTGCTGGAACACATTGCCCAGCATCAGGGGAAAGGCCACCGCCAGCAAAAGCCTGATGGGGCTTCCTTCGGTCATGTTACGGGTCTTCATGCTTCGACATCCTTGCTTACATTGATCCATGCGGTATAGCCGGAGTGCTGCTCCAGCTGGGGAATGGTGAGCTGAATGGCGCTATTGGCGCTTCCGCAGGCGGGGTAGACCGTCTCGAAGCGTTTCAGGGACTCATCCAGATATACTGTAACCCCTTCGTTGACGGCAAAGGGACACACGCCGCCCACGCCGTGGCCGATGAGCTGCTCCACCTCATCGCCGTGGGGCATCACCGCTTTCACGCCAAACTGGCCCTTGTATTTCTTGTTATCGATGCGGGCATCGCCAGCGGCTACAATCAGGATGGGCTGATCGTTCACCTTGAAGGACAGACTCTTGGCAATGCGGCAGGGCTCGCAGCCGAGAGCCGCCGCTGCCAGCTCCACCGTGGCGCTGGATACGGGAAACTCCAGAATCTGATTCTCCATGCCGTGCAAACGGAAATAATAGCGTACTTTTTCAATGGCCATTGCAGTTCTTGCCTTTCGAAAGGTTTATTTGGCGCCGGGCTTCCATGGAGGCGGGCACAGCAGCGTGGTGCGGCCGATGTCCGGCAGCACATCGTAAAGGGAGCAGCCCATGCGCTCCTCAAAGGCTTCCTTGTGGCGGAAGGTCACGTCCCAGCCCTTGATGTAGCTTTCCATGATGCCGTAGCGGCGGGTCACATCCACGAAGCGCTTTTCCAGAATCACGAAGCCGTAGTCGGTGGCGAGGGCATCACAGATCTGGATCAGCTTGTCGTAGTCGTCAGCTTCGGTCTGGCAGATGTACGCCTTGATGGCCTGCTCGTGAGGCGTGGCGGGTTCGTAGCCAAACTCATCCTGCATCTGGGGATAGGAGTGGGTCATGCAGATGCGGGCCACCTCGTCCCAGCCTTTGTCCATGGCGTAGCGGTAGCCTTCGTACACATGGGTGGGGATATCCACGATGCCCACCCGGCGGCCGATATCATGCAGCATGCCCACGATGTGCGCCTTGTGGGCATCCATGCCGGGCACCTTCTGGGCAATATTCCGGGCAGCCAGTCCCACGTTCAGGGAGTGCTTCACCCATGGGCCGGGATTCAGCTGGCCAGCCAGTTCCAGCTCCTGCATAGCCTGTTCGTATGTGGGCAGCATGCGGATTCCTCCTTGCTCACCAGCGCTCCATATTGCGCTGGAATTTCTCGGTATAGGATGCTTTCAGCTCCTCGGGCGTGATGGAGAAACAGTTCATGATATCGCCGTAATACATCAGCACATCGGCCATTTCCTCCACAAAATGCTGACGCACTTCGCCGGGCTCCGATATGGGCTGGTGTCCATTCTTTTTGATGATCTCCGCTACTTCGCCGATCTCGCCCACCAGCCAGAGCAGCTTGTTTTTGCCGGTGGCGGGCTCGATGGGCTCCCACTTGCCCTGATATCGCTCCTGCAACTGGCGCTGCATCTCCAGCATTTCGCTAAGGGAAAAGTCGTTTGTAGGATGAACCATGGGGCAAGCCTCCTTTTGTGCGGATGTTTCCTATGCATTGTAGCAGAACAGCAGGGAAAGTCAATGCCTGTTGTGTGCTTGTTTTGGTTGACTTTTTGTCCCATTACCGATATTATTTGTACGTATTTATCACAAGGGAGGAACGGCTATGCGGAAGATCGGCGCTTTGGAAGCAGGCGGCACCAAGATGGTGCTGGCGGTATATTGGGAGGACGGCACGGAGATCGAGCGGATCACCCTGCCCACAGAAAGCCCGGAGGAGACCATGCCGCCCATGATCGCGTTTTTCCGCCGCCATCAGGTGGATGCACTGGGCGTTGGCAGCTTTGGCCCGCTGGAATTGCATCCCGATGCGCCCAATTATGGCAATATCACTTCTACGCCTAAGCTGAAATGGAAGGATTACCCCCTCTTAAAGAACCTGCTGGACGGGATGGACATACCAGCGAAAATTGATACCGATGTGAATGCCGCTGCTTTGGCAGAGGTGGAAATGGGTGCGGCCCGAGGCTGCCGCAATGCGGTGTACATGACCATCGGCACCGGCGTGGGCGGCGGTGTGTATACCGAAGGCAAGCTGCTGCACGGGTTGGTGCACCCGGAAGTGGGGCATATGCTGCTCAGACCGCATCCGGCAGACCCCAACCCCCGCGGCGTATGCCCATACCACGAAAGCTGTCTGGAAGGTTTGGCAGCCGGCCCGGCCATTGGCGCCCGTGTACAGGGCGATGCCCGCGAACTGCCGGATGACCATCCTACCTTTGCCATCGAAGCCCATTATCTGGCGCAGATGTGCGTCAACCTGATCGTAACGTTGAGCCCGGAGAAGATCATTCTGGGCGGCGGCGTGCTGGGTCGGGACTGCCTTTTGCCCATGGTGCGCAAGGAGACCGTTCGCCTCTTGGGCGGTTATGTGCAAACCCCCGCCATTTTGGAGGATATCGACAACTACATCGTTGCGCCGCAGCTGTTCCCGGTGAGTGGGCTGGTGGGCAGCTTCCTGCTGGGCAAGCAAGCGCTGGCAGAACAATAAAAACAACGATCGAATAAAGCAACGGGATCGTCAGCCTGTGAGGCAGGCGATCCCGTTGCTTTCATATTATATAGCTGTGTGATCACTCGCGAATGACCTGCTGCACATGATCGCAGATCAATTCTTCGCCGTTCTGCCCTGCCATGGCTACGTTTTTAAGCTTGAGCTCTTTTACGTAGCTGGCGATAAGCCCTTTGTTCAGGCAGGGTTCGATGCCTTCTGCCATAACAGGTGCCATGGGCTGGCTGTTGGGGTCGAAAGTGAAGGTGACGTTTTCCAGCGTGAGCCGCTCCACTGGCTGTTCCGGTAAGCCCAGCAGATAACCGGCGCAAGCACCGCATTTCTCCACATTTACATTGCGGAAGGTAATGCTGCCCACATAGGGGGTGGTGTCATCCACCGGTGCAGGTTCACGGGATTGCACCCATTGGCTGTGCCCGTCTGGGTCGCAGAAATACAGGCAGTTCACCGTGAAGGGCGCGCCTACCTTCTCCATGCGCACGTTGTCAAACACGATGTTGTCGATGATGCCATCCTTGCCGCGCCCTCGCCGGGTCTTGATGCGCAGTCCCCGGTCAGTGTTGCGCATGAGGCAGTGGCTTACTGTTACATCGCAAACACCACCGGCCATTTCGCTGCCTGCGGTCATACCGCCATGCCCGTTTTCCATCAGGCAATGCTGGATGCGGATATTTTTGCAAGGGCGACGATAGCGGCGCCCCATATAGATCTTGCCGGCCTTCAGGGCGATGCAGTCATCCCCCAAAGAAAAGTGTGCGCCTAGCAGCAATACGTTCTGACAGCTTTCCGGGTCGAAACCATCGGTGTTTGGGCTGTCTGCCGGTGCTGTAACGGAAATATCGAGAAATTGCAGATCATCGCTGAAATAGGGGTGTAGGTTCCACGAAGGGCTGTTGCGAAAGGTAAGTCCTTGCACGGTAATATTGCGGCAGTGGTTTAAAAACAGGAGCCGTCCCCGCCATGCGCCCCGCTTCTGGCGGTGGTTCTGCCACCAGTCGCTCAGGTGCGCCTGCCCATCGATGATGCCTTGCCCGCAAAGCAAAGTGTCCTCTATGTTTACGCCAGTAACAGCAGCAGCAAATGTATCCAGTGGATTACCTTCCCAACTGCCAAAGTTGTAATCGTCGGTTTCATCAGTGGTCTGTACCATGCCCGGTAAAATGGGGAAGCGGCTGCGGTCGGTTTCCAACTGTAAAACGGCATCCTTTGCCACATCTACGGTGATGCGGCTTTTTAAGAATAAGGGCGTTATCTTGTAATTGCCTGCTGGTACGAGCACCCGTCCATTTTCTGGGCAGCAGAGAATAGCAGCCTGAATGGCAGCGGTATCGTCGTGCATACCATCGCCCACTGCGCCAAAACGGCGCACGTTCAGGGTGCAGCTTTCCGGTCGAGTGTGCAGCTGAAGGCTGCCCAGCAGGGTTTCGCCATCCAGTACATCTACTTGATATGCTGTATCCGGCGTAAGCCCAAACAGACTGGTGACGGTCTTGCTGGTTTGCCCATAGGGCTTTTTATCGATAAGAAGGGTATAGGGCTTCTGGGTATGGTACAGGCCGCCGTCCTTCAGCAGCATGGTGGCGCTACGGGCAGAGACAAAGATAGGTTCGATCCGCATAACGCGTTCCTCCCTGTGAATGAATCAGCTGCGAAGATATTCTGCGGTTGCCATCATGAAGGGGCCAACGCCCTTGCTGTCGTCGCACACCCGGGGCTCGCTCAGATAGTAGCCAACGGAGCCATCCCGCTTGTCACTAAGGCCAGCAACGGCGCAAATGTCGCGAAGGTGCAGACCGTCATCGCTTTGGGTCAGTTTAAGGTTTACGAGGCTCTCGTAAGCTTGCTTGCCCAAGGGCAGGTATTTATCTTCGTGAAGGATGCCCAGACGCACGCCCTTCAGCAAAGCATAAGCCATCATGGCAGAGCCGGAGGTTTCCAGATAGTTATCCGGGTGCGAACCATGATCGATGACCTGCCAATACAGACCGGTGGCTTCGTCCCGGTAACGGAGCATACCGGTGATGGCTTCCCGGAAAAGGTCGATCAGCAAGCGATAGTGTTCATAAAGCATTTCGGAGCACAGGTCGATGCAGTCGATCAGGCTCATTACATACCAGCCCATGGAGCGCAGCCAGAAGTTGGCGGAACAGCCGGTCTCTTTGTTGGCCCAAGGCTGCACCCGTGCGGTATCGCAGGCGTGGTAGTACAGCTGTTTTTCTTGGCAGTATAAATACTTGCGCACATTGGCAAATTGGCTGGTGATGTCCGCGACGTTGGCCATCTTATCGAAGCGGGTCTCGTAAGCCATGTAGAAGGGCTGTGCCATATACAGTCCATCCAGCCAGATCTGCTCTGGATAGATGCTTTTATGCCAGAAATTGCCGCATGTGCACCGGGGATGCTCCCGCAGCCGCTGCATATGAAACTCGATGGCGTTGCGGTATCGCTCGTCGCCGGTTTCGTCCAGCGCAAAAAACAGCGACTTGCCGCAATTGATGGAGTCGATATTGTACTGGCGCAGCTCGTAATTGGGTATGCTGCCATCCGCTTGCACATAGCGGGACAGATAATCCAGCACAAAGGTACGATAATCTTGTTTGCCGGTCGCAGCGTATAGGTCGATGCAGCCTTTGAGTACGCAGCCGTCCTCGTAGTTCCAGTAGGTTTTGTAGGGCTTGTATGCGCTTAGGTATTGCTCCAGAAAGGCGTTTACGTGGCTCATGGTGCACAGCTCCTTTGGTAAGTGGCTTTGTAAACGGTAACAACCATTTTCGATTATAGCGAACATGGGTATTGCGTGTCAATGAAATATTGGCGAAAAATATGGATGTAAACGCTTTCTTGCACAGGACGGGTGAGGCACACTGGCGCAGGAAGTTCCCCCTTAGGGCAGCACTTGGCTGCCTTCGCCTAGCCAAGGTTCATATTCGTCACTGAGCAACGCGGCGTAAACACCGCCCAGTCGATGCAACTCTTTGGCGATCAGCGCAGCGAAGACCATTGCGCCCAGAGGCTGCAGGTGGGTCGTATCGCTGAGCCCATCGGGGTAGTGGGGGTATTTGCCTGCAGGCAGCGTCATGTATAGATCTTCGGCAGCGCTTTCGCCCCAACGGTCCACCGTTTCCTCGCTCATGCGGGTCAGGTCGATAAAGGCTACGGCTTCTTCTTTTGCTACGTTCTGCATAGCATTAGCCCAAGGGGCATGCTGGCGTTCCTTTGGCAGGGCGCGGTAATGGCAACGGGTAAGCGGCGAGATGAGCACGGGAATACCGCCTCTGCTTTTTGCCTCGCGGATGAATAGGCGAAGATGATCGCTGTACACGGTATCTGCTGGTGCATAGCGAGTGGGATCTTCTGCTTTTTGATCGTTGTGGCCGAATTGGATAAAGAGAAAATCACCGGGCTGCATTCTTGCCAAAATAGGGGAGAGGCGGCCTTCCTCCAGAAACGACTTTGTGCTGCGCCCGTTTTCTGCATGGTTTTCGATCTGTACGTCATACCGGCGGGTAAAGCGTTCAAAAACTTGTCCTATACCTGTTTGCGGATAGGTGAAGATGCTGTTTTGCCGAACTGTGGAATCGCCAGCCCAGAAGATGGTGGTCATGCAAAGGGTCTCCTTTCGGCTTGAAAATAGAGGCTTCAAGCCTGTTAGTACGCTTATCCTATCACGGGCGCGAAGCGTGCGCAAGCACACCGGGTACAAAGGCTGTTTCGCACAGATGTCTGTAATGTAAGCGAATCGCCCCCTTTCCGACATTTCGATGTTTTTTTCACAAAGTTTTGTTTTACCTATTGCAAAGTATGGTATGTTTTTGGTAAAATACGTTTTGGTACAAAACATTTTCAGGAGGTACGATCACTATGGTTAAAGTTGCTATTAACGGTTTCGGCCGCATCGGCCGTCTCGCTTTCCGTCAGATGTTCGGCGCTGAGGGCTACGAAGTTGTCGCCATCAACGACCTGACCAAGCCCGATATGCTGGCTCACCTGCTCAAGTACGACACCGCTCAGAAGGGCTACTGCGGCGCTATCGGCGAAAACAAGCACACTGTTGAAGCCACTGCCGACAGCATCATCGTAGACGGCAAGGAAATCAAGATCTACGCCGAGAAGGACGCTGCCAACTGCCCCTGGGCTGCCCTGGATGTAGACGTTGTGCTGGAGTGCACCGGCTTCTACTGCTCCAAGGAAAAGAGCCAGGCTCACATCAACGCTGGCGCCAAGAAGGTCGTTATCTCTGCTCCCGCCGGCAACGACCTGCCCACCGTCGTGTTCTCCGTTAACGAGAATACCCTGACCAAGGAAGACACCATCATCTCCGCTGCTTCCTGCACCACCAACTGC
>JAZSRK010000163.1:0-5998 GCA_045538465.1 Candidatus Limiplasma sp.
GTAGCTCGTCGGGCTCATAACCCGGAGGTCGAGGGTTCAAGTCCCTCCCCCGCAACCAACACATGGCGGCGTAGCTCAGCTGGCTAGAGCATTCGGTTCATACCCGACAGGTCATTGGTTCAAATCCGATCGCCGCTACCATCAAGAAAACCTTGCGAGTCAAGGTTTTCTTTTTTTGTACACTGGTGCCGCCCCTGCAGCTTTGGGGCATTGATTCTTCTATGCAAAGGAGAAATACTATATGGACGCTTTAACGATTTTTCTTCTTGCCTTTGGCGGCTATATGCTCATCATGGGCAGCGTCTTTACCCTCGTTTATCGGGGCATGTCCAAGGGTGCAGACTACAAAACCACCGGCGAGATCGTGGATGTTACTCCGGACGCTGTCAGCTTCAATACGGCGCAAGGGCATGGCGATGCGGGGCAAAGACCCAAGGTGCGCACCTATGTTCATGCCGGCAGTGGCCGCATCGTTCATTTGCTCTACACCTATTCGGTGTACGGCAACCACTATATGCGGGCCGATTATGCGGAATACACCGAAAACATTGCCCGTAAAAAGATCGGCAAAACCGTGGATGTATACTACAGCGCCGAGGATCCCTCCATTGCCACGATACGCACCGGGAAGGGGTTCCGGATCGCAGGCAATATCCTGCTGTGGGTAGCGGCTGCGCTGCTGATCGGTGCGCTGGCTACGTGGCTATTGTAATCGAACGGGCAATTTGAGCTGTGTGGAGGAAGGTATGTTGATTCAAAAGGCACAGGTGGAGGATCTGCAAGCGATCCTTGCATTGCAGTATCTGGCCTATCAAAGCGAAGCCAAGCTTTTTCCCAACATGGTGATCCCGCCCCTGAAACAAACCATCGAGGAAGTGTACGACGAATTTCAAAAGGGCACCATCCTCAAAGCTGTGGATGACGATGGGCAGATCATCGGCTCCGTGAGAGCCTACCAAGAGAACGGCACCGTGCATATCCGCAAATTGATGGTGCACCCAGATCAGCAAAAGAAAGGGATCGGAACCCAGCTTCTTTTGGCTATGGAAAAGGAATATCCCCATCAGCGGTATCAATTGTTTACCAGCACCAAAAGCCTTGACAATATCCGATTGTACGAAAAAGCAGGCTATTCCGTTTTCAAGGAAGAAATGGTATCGCAGGAGTTGACGTTTGTGTATTTGCAAAAAGAATGAATGGGCAATCTGCCTGCAAATAGGCTTTATCCAGCCGATGCACACGTATTGAGCTATCTAGCTGCCGAGAACCCCGGGAGGTATCGGAGGGTCGCAACCCTCCGATTCTAGTTCCGAAACCAGCGACATGTGCGGTGGTTTCGGAACCCTTGCGCAGAAAGGGATTCCTATCACCGTTTGCCGCCCGGGGAGCCGTAGGCTCCTAGGCAAACGGTGCAAGCCTCGTTGAAAAAATCGCCATAGGCGAGTTTTTCAACGACCTGCCAGCCGATGCACCCGCATTCGGCTTTTTTCTTTTTTCCGCCAACACCGCAACACAGGAAATGCATCCCCACCGAAACTGTGCTATGATAAAGCCACCTCGAGGAAGCCGCACAAGCGGCAACACCACACCACAGGGAGGGAATGCCCATGTCGCCGGAATTGGCAGCCATCATCCAACAAAGTCTGGATCGGATCGAAGCGGAGCTGTCCAGCCCGCTGACCCCCGGCGATTTGAGCCGGACGGCAGGCTTTTCCCTGTATCATTACTGCCGGGTCTTTAAGGCCGCTGTGGGCATGAGCGTTGGCGGGTACATCACCCGCAGACGGCTGGAGCATGCGCTGTACCATATGGGCTTGGGTCAGGAGAAAACCGAAGCGGCGCTGGCCTTTGGCTTTGACTCCTACGCTGGGTTCTACAAAGCCTTTCGGCGGGAGTTCGGCGCATCGCCTACCGAGCATTTGAAGCATCACCAAGCGGCACGCCCGGTACGGATCAATCTGATGGAAAGAGGAAATATCATGGAACGCAAACAAATCGAAAACATATTGGAGCGCTGGGATCTCGCCGGTGCCACTGTGGAGGCGGTGTGCTACGCCAACACCGGCCATGTGAGCAACAACAGCTTTTTGATCGACGGGAAGTACTATCTCAAGTGCAGCGAAAGCTATGGCAGCTTGAAACGGCAAGCGGAGCTTTTGCACATGCTGCAACCCCTTGGGCTGGCTGCGGCGGTGATCCCCACCCGAGAGGGCGGCGATGTGGCCCAGCTGGATTCGTGGGAATGCCTGCTGACGGAAAAACTGCCCGGCGAGCCCTTCCGAGCCATGGATGCGCTGATCACGCCCCAGCTGGCTGCGCCTGTGGGCGAGGGGCTGGCGCGGCTGCATGAAGCCCTGCTGACGGTGGATCCCGTGCTGTGCACGGAGGAAAACTTGCTGGACACCCTGCGCCATTGGGCGATTCCCAAGGTGCAGGAGGCTGGCACTACCGATGGCGGTTGGCTGGATGATTGGTTCCAGCGTTTCAGCAAAGCATACCCTGCTTTACCTGCGCAGATCATCCACCGGGATCCCAACCCGGATAATCTGATGATCCAAGAGGGACAGGTGGCCGGCTTTATCGACTTTGATCTGAGCCGCATTGCACCCCGCATTTTCGATCTGGCGTATGCGGCTACCGGCATTCTGTCCGTAGCTTATCCCCGGGTGGCGGAAGCCCAGCGGCAAAACTTCTTTGCACTGGCGCAGGCCATCTGGCAGGGATATCATGCCCTGTCGCCCTTGAGCCAAGAGGAATGGGATGCTTTGCCGGATATGGTCATCGCCTTGCAGCTGATCTGCGTGGCGGCGTTCTCTGGTACGGATACTCACGCCCAGCTGGCTGAGGTGAACCAGCAAATGCTCAGGATGATGCTTGCCAATGAGCCGCTTTTGCGAAAGGCTGCACAGCCCTAAGGCAAGCAAAAAATAATAGCAAAAACCAAGACCCGCCCTGCTGAAACATTCGGCAGGGCGGGTCGCAGTGTTGTATGAAGCTTTTTTTAGACAGCGGGAGCAGCGTCTTCGGTGGATCCTTCTTCAGGACTGTTCTCAGAAGATCCTTCGGGAACCGTTCCTTCCGCAGCGGGGTCTTCGGGAGCGAGCTGGGCGAAAGCTTCGTCAAGCTGCTGCTGCAGAGCTTCCTTTTCAGCGGTGAGAGTATCAACGGTGGCAGCCAGCCCATCTTTTTCAGTGGTAAGGGTATCAACGGTGGCAGCCAGCCCATCCTTCTCGGTGGTAAGGGTATCGACCTGAGCTGCCAGTCCATCCTTTTCAGCGGTGAGAGAATCAACGGTGGCAGCCAGCTCATCCTTTTCAGCGGTAAGGGTCTCGACCTGAGCAGCAAGCCCATCTTTTTCAGCGGTAAGAGCCTCAACGGAGGCAGCCAGATCGGTCTTTTCACCAGTAACAGTCTCCAGATTGGTGGTGGTATCGTTCAGAGCGGTAATAGCGTTGTTCTTGCCCATAAAGCCAACAACAGCCAGAATCAGCGCCAGCACCAGCAGAATGCTCAGCAGAGCAGAAAGAGAAAAGCCTTTTTTAGCGGTGTTTTTTTCAGACATTGGTATTGCCTCCTTATGTTTGATATGGTTATGAACGGTATACCGTTTCCACATTATAACATGGCTTGTGTAAAAAGGGAAGGTTTTTTCCGAATTGTAAAAAATGCACCTGTTATGTATCCAAAATGTTGCGCATAGTGCGAAATACACATTTTCTGCTTGCTATCCGATGGGTTTAGACGTATGATGAAAGGTAGCTGCCCAAATGCGAGGCAGCAGAGCAGGCTGTTCACCGATGCCGGTAAACAGCCTGCCTCAAAGGAAAAAACGGCGCAAAATGGCGCCTGTTGCTATGGAGAAACCAAAATGAAGCAGATGTATGTAAACCAGACCATGGATCAGGAGCGTGCTCTCTACCATGTAACCGATGCACTGGTGAAAAACTGCACCTTTGCCGGCGAAGCAGACGGCGAATCCGCCTTGAAGGAGTGCCGCCATGTGGATGTGGAGGATAGCCGCTTTCTTTTGCGCTACCCCCTGTGGCACACCAAGGGCTTTCGCATGACGAATTGCACCTCCACCGAGACCTGCCGGGCTGCCCTGTGGTATGCGGAGGACGGCACCATTAGTGATTGCGAACTAGGCGGTGTTAAAGCCCTGCGGGAATGCCGGAACATCCGGCTGGAGAATTGCCGCATTCTGTCCACGGAGTTTGGCTGGAATTGCACCGGCGTTACCGTGGAAGGCGGCACGCTGGAGAGCGAGTATGTATTCATGGGCAGCCGGGATGTGACCATTCGCAACTGGCAGTTCAAGGGCAAGTATTCTTTCCAGTATGTAGATAACCTGACCATTGAGGATTCGGTGCTGGATACCAAGGACGCTTTCTGGCACTGCCGCAATGTGACGGTGCGCAACTCCGTTATCAAGGGCGAATATCTGGCTTGGTACAGCGAAAACCTGCGGTTGGAAAACTGCCGCATCAGCGGCACCCAGCCCTTCTGCTACTGCAAAAATCTGGTGCTGCATGGCTGCACCATGGAAGATGCCGATCTGGCCTTTGAATGCTCAGAGGTGGAAGCGGATGTGCACAGCCATATCGTTTCCATCAAGAACCCCATGGCCGGCACCATTACGGCAGACAGCGTGGGCGAAGTCATTATCGAAAACCCGGTATACCCCACCGATTGCCAAGTCATCATCCGGGAGGCTAAAGAAGCATGAGTCGGATCTTCTGCCGCGTGTTCCAACTGGGCATGAAGCTGGGGTTTTATGTGATCCCCGTGCGTACACCGGAGCTGATCTCCGGCGAAAACTGCGTGCTTACCTTGGCAGACGACCTGCAAAAGCGGGGCGTTACCCATCCGCTGGTGGTGACCGATGAGGGTCTTGCCAAGCTGGGTCTGCCCGATGGCATGGTGGAAAGCCTGCGCAAGGCAGGTCTTTCTGTAACGGTGTACGATGGTGTGCAGCCCAACCCCACCGATGCGGATGTGGAAGACGGCGTGCGCTTGTACCGGGAGGCTGGCTGCGATGGCATCATCGCCTTTGGCGGCGGTTCGCCCATGGATTGCGCCAAGGCCATGGGCGCAAGGCTGGTGCGCCCGAAGAAGCCCATCGCCAAATTGCAAGGGCTGTTCCGGGTGCTGCATCGCCTGCCGCCCTTTATCGCCGTGCCCACCACCGCCGGTACTGGCTCGGAAACCACTCTGGCAGCGGTGATCACCGATAGCGCCACCCATCATAAGGCTGCCATCAACGACCCTAGCCTGATCCCTCATGCAGCGGTGCTGGATGCCCGGCTGACCATGGGTCTGCCCCCGTCGGCGACCGCTGCTACCGGCATGGATGCGTTGAGCCACGCCGTGGAGGCTTACATCAACCATACCTACTGCACCAAGCTGGAAAACCAAATGGCCAAGGAAGCCGTCCGGCTGACGTACCAGTACTTGCTCCGCGCCTACGAAAACGGCAAGGATCTGGAAGCCCGACAGCAGATGCAAAGGGCCGCTTTCTGTGCAGGCCGAGCCTTTACCCGCGGCTGTGTGGGCAATGTGCATGCGGCTGGGCATACCCTGAGCGCCCTGTATGGGGTAGCCCACGGGCAGGCCATGGCGGCGCTGCTGCCCATGGTGCTTCGTATGTACGGCAGCAAGGTGCATAAGCGCCTTGCCCAGCTGGCGCAGGAATGCAGCTTTACCGGCAGCGATGCGGAAAAAGCGGAGGCATTCATCAGCTGGATCGAAGAAATGAACCAGCGGATGCAGCTGCCCGCAGGTTTTGCCATGATCCGGGAAGAGGACATTCCGCAAATGTGCGAATGGGCACAGGCAGAAGCCAATCCCGTTTATCCCGTACCGGTGATCTGGGGCGGGAAGGAGTTTCGGGAATTGTTTGAGAGGGCTAAGGGGAAGGGTTGATTTTTGCGGATGCTTGTTACCTAATCCTTGGCTCTCCCTCCTTCTTTCCACATGCAAGGCATGTGGAATCAGGTCG
>JAZSRK010000010.1:0-8326 GCA_045538465.1 Candidatus Limiplasma sp.
GGAAGGGTCCCGAAACCACCGCAGATGTGGGTGGTTTCGGATCACAGTGGGAGGGTTGTGACCCCCCGACCCCACCCGGGGTTTCTCGACAGTCTGAGAGCCGCCACGACTTAGGTGGCGGCTCTCATTATATATAAAGAAAAAGCCCATCCTTGTGCAGGATGGGCGTGTTTGCTTATTCCGCAACGACGACTACTGCGCGCCACTGCCAGTTGGCATTCTCTTCGGTGATCTCGTAGGTGAAAGTCTGACCGCTGCCAGCATACTCCCACTCGATCTCGTCTTCTTCGTCGTTATCGTTGTACTCCCAGTTGATCTGGTAGTTGTAACCCTCGCAACCGCTTACTTCGGCAATAAAAGTGATCGTGTCGCCGTAGTAGTAGTCGTCCTTCTCGTTCTGGATCTCGATCTCCACGCTGCAGTTGATAGGAGCGGGAGTGGCTTGCACAACGGGAGCCGGGGTGGGCTCTTCGGTAACTTCGGGGGTAGCTTCTTCAGTAACTTCCGGGGTAGCCGTTTCGGTTACTTCGGGCTCCACTTCTTCCTCGATGGGTTCTTCGGTCGCTTCGATCACGGGCTCCTCGGTGCTTTCGGATACTACTTCCACCACAGGTGCTTCGGTTACGACGGGTACTTCGGTAACCACAGGCTCAGCGGTGGGTTCCGGAGTCGGTTCGGGCGTAGGCACGGGAGTGGGTTCCGGCGTGGGAGCCGGGGTAGGCGCAGGAGTGGGAGCCGGAGTGGGTTCCGGAGTAGCGACCGGAGCAGGCTGTTCCACTGCTACAGGGGCAGCCTCTGCCGGGGCCTCCTCGGCAAAACAAGGCAAGCAAACGCTCATCACAAGAACGATAGAGAGCACCAGACTCAGCAGCTTTCTATTGCAATGCACGATTCATACCCCCAATAAATATTCTTAGGATGGTTTTATTATAGTGATGCCCGGTTACATTACGGTTGCATCAGGAAAGAATTTGCATTTATTTTTTCGTCAAAATGTTTCAATTTCTTTACAAAAAGAACTCTTTTTTAAGAATTGTCGTCAGTATTTCTCGCTATAGGCATTCTGGCATTTCTGGATAGCCTCCTTTACTGCCTCTGCGCCTTTCAGTTCATCCTGTCTCCTTGCCTTCCTTATAAAACGAAAAAAAGCAGGCGCTCGTTATTGTAACATTGATGACGCAATTTGTAAGGCACGACCCTCAGAGATGTGGTATACTATCAATGGTATTTTCCACAAGGAGGATAAAATGATGAAAAAAGCTTGGGTGCTTGTTCTGTGTCTGGTAACTGCAATATTCCTAACTGCCTGCCAGATCCATATAGATACGGATCCTTGGCCTGCAAGCCCGGGCTATTCAGATACCGATGTAACACAGACTCCCTCGTCTGCGGAGCCTATGCTCACACCCGAACCTGTAACCGAAGCCCCTACAACTACCCCTGTTGTAACCGCCACCCCCAGCATCGACGATGCTGATGTGGAACCCGGTTTTAACGGATGATCCCGCCATAGAATCGCCCCTGCCGCATCACTTACGGCAGGGGCTGTTTTTATCGAATGTGATCCGTCTTTAGCATAAGGTCGTCAGGCGAAAAGGATCATCCTTCCCAAGGATGCCGTGGGCTGCGTGGCATCGGGTACAGGGGCAGATCCGGGCAGACTGCCTCCGGGTAATGCACAGCGCAGGGTTCGGGGCGAAGGAGATAGATCTCCAGCGTAACTTCCAGCTGCACACAGAAGCAGCCGTCCTCAGAGCAAACATCGCCGCCGGCCAGCCTTACGCAGGGAACGATAAACAAGCTGCTGTGCCAGTTTTCAGCTTGTGTGCCACAACCCCGCAAACTGACCTCAGCTTCTGCCACAGCAGTCATGTGCTGCATCTTTCCTTCGCGATCGCAGATCTGGCAGCAAACAGGTATGGATACCAGAATGTGCCGCCTGGCATCCGGGCCATGGCTTTCCAGCGGCTTCCACCATGGCTGCGCCCCGCTCTGGTGTACAGCAGTCAGCCGATAAGGCGGGCAGCCTTTTAATTCGCACCATTCCAAACGCACACACAATTGCGGGATGTGACGTTTCTCGCAGCAGAGGATCTTTTGCATAAGCACGTTTTCGCATTTGGGCACAGCTGGCTTTACGGGCGGCGGTACGCATACCACGCCGGTCTGGTAGGGCGGCGGGCAGGGTTTGATGGGGCGGGGCCAATATGCAGCACGCTCAAGGGGTTGTGCCTTCGGTTTGCGGCATACCTCACAGGGCGGCTCCATGCAAGCCATAGGCATAGGCGGTGGGCAGGCCGGTGGCGGACAGTACGGAGCCGTAATGCCGCACGCATGACCTCCTCCATGCTTACCATAATGATTTGTAGAATGAGACATCAATTGAGAACCTCCTGCAACACTCAAAATGACCTGACGATATCCGTCAGGTCATCCTATGCCATCGGTTCCAAAAGGTGATCATTGATAATCGATCTGCTGGGCGTTAGCGATGCCATCCTGCAGCACTACCACAATGCCCAGCTCTGCATTCTGGGTGATGGCGACCCCGCTTTTTACTTGCCAAAGCCTCGTAAGCACCATATCGGAGGCCGTTTCGGGTTCCTCGTTCTTATCGGTAGAGATAACAGACCACTGTGGCTGAACGATATTCAAAAACGCACTGGAGGTGGAGTCGTCCTCGCCGTGATGCGCAACTTTCAGCACCGCAGCCTGTGGGATAACGCCCGCGCGCAGAAGCTCAGCTTCCTCTTCTTTCTTCATATCGCCTGTAAGCAGCAAGGTGCCTTCCGGCGTGCGCACCTCAAGGACCAGCGAGTTATTGTCCTCGTCTTTCGCATCACGGCTGATGGGGCCCAGTACATGCAGCGTGCTCTCCCCCGCCTCGATCACGTCGCCTGCTCGCAGCCAGCGCAGCGGTACGTCCCTCTTGGTGGCTGCCTTATAGACCGGATGTTCCTGCGTGCTTTCTTCGCTGTGTAAGGTGCTTGCGTACACCTGCTCTACATCGATATCGCTTTTGAGCAGCTTGCTCAGCCCGCCCACATGATCCTTGTCGGTGTGGGTGATGATGACGGCATCCAATTTCGTAACACCGTAGGCTTTGAGACCTTTTTCCAACGCATCGTAGCTATCCTTATGCCCGGTATCCACCAAAATGCGGTGATCGTCCAGCATCAAAAGAATGGCGTCCGCTTTACCCACGTTGAAAAACACTGCCTGTACCGCATTTTGTGCAGATGCCCTTTGAGCAGGCAGACCCACTGCACTAGCCAGCATCAACATACAAATACCCAAAACCGATGCTTTCAAGGTACCCCATTTGGAACTCATTTTTTTCGCCTCCTTCGATTTTCTTCGATTTCTTCTTTATTTTTCTTCCCTTCACAACCCATGCCAAATAGTGTATAATTGAAAGGCTTACGAGCTATCGCTGAAAGGAATGATAACATGAGTATTCTTGAAGGTGCATTACTTGGTTTTCTGCAAGGACTTGCCGAATTCCTGCCGATTTCATCCAGCGGGCATTTGAATTTGTTCCAAGCTTTGCTCAATACCCAGCTGGACCATCAGTTGCTTTTCAATATTCTGCTGCATGTAGGTACGCTGATCGCCGTAATGGTCGTATTCTGGAAGGATTGGCTCGATATGCTGCTCCACCCCATCAAGAACAAAACGCTGCTGTTGCTGTTTGTGGCCTCCCTGCCTGCGCTGGTCGCCAAGATCGTTTTTGATGCGCCGCTGGAATACGCCGAGACCCACAACACCTTTCTGGGCGTGTGCTTTCTGCTGACTGCCCTGATGCTGGTGCTGACTGATCGCTTCTCCCGCCGTCAGGAAGCAGCAGGCGTAGCCAAGCAAAAAGTGGGCTTTATAGAAGCGCTGGTGATGGGCTGCTTGCAGGCTGTGGGCATGCTGCCGGGCATCAGCCGCAGCGGTTCCACCATTTTCGGCGGCGTATGCTCCCGTGTAAACCGGGAAGCGGCAGCCAAGTTCAGCTTTATGATGTGCGCCCCCGCCATTGTGGGCAGCCTGTTGGTAGAAGGCAAGGATGCGCTGGAAGCGGGCCTGTCTTTCGGCAGCGATCTGCCCGCCATCATCGTGGGTATGGTGATCGCCGCTGTTGTGGGCTATTTCTCCATCCGCTTCTTCCTGAAGCTGATCGCCAATGCCACACTGAACGGCTTTGCACTGTACGTGGCTATTGTAGGCGTTGTGGTGATCGTGCTGCAAATTCTGGGCGTGATCACCGACGCTCCTGCTGCCGCGGCCATGAACGCTTCCCTTGGCGCTCTTGTGTAACTTGATTCGGATAAACATATGCGCATCTGTCAGTTTGGCAGGTGCGTATTTTGTTTAGTTATACTCCACAACCTGCTGATATGCGTTGTAGGTGCTGGTGTGCAGCAGTTCCCGCTTCATTTCCTGACCATTCAGGTACCAAACCTTATAGGTCTCCACCACATAGCCGGTACGAGCTTTCACCTTGGTCTGGCTGGTGCCGAAAGGTAATTGGGGATTTTGCTCGTAACGCACCTCCAAGCTGGGCTCAATGGTGCGGATGGTCTTGGATTCCAGCTCGATGGTAACCCCATCCTTAAGCGCAAGCCCCCATATCTCTGCGGACATTTTACGATCGCTGTAATAAGTAATAACGAAAATAGGCGCTTGGGTATTGTTGCGGAACTTAAAATCGAGATTGGGCCAGTTGACGGTAGCATCCTCACCGCGGTTGACGTAAGTGCTGGGCCATGCGTGGGGGCTGCGCTCCACGATCTCCAAATCGGCCCTTGCAACGGCATTGAACAGCGTGGAGGACACCTGACAGATGCCGCCGCCAACTTCTTCAATGCTCTGGCCAGCTGCGATCGCTCCGGCAGAGCGGTAGCCCTTGTCTGTGGTACGCTGACCGGTCGCTGCATTAAAGCTGAAAACCTCACCCGGCATGAGCGCCGTGCCGTTGATCGCTTCGCAGGCAAGACGGATATTGGTATTTCGGTTGCTCTCGCTGGTGGTGGTAGTCGTATAGGCAGCGATCATGGAAAAACGGCTGCTTAAATCGCTCTTTGTCACTGCGGCAGGGGTCAGGGTCAGATTGGTCGTAACGACCGCACCGGGCTTACCGGCATTCAAAGCTTCCAGAATACGGGAATACAGCAGATCCCCATCCAGCTCAATACCCGGCTGGTCATCGGAGAAGGTGAACTGGCGGGTTTTGTAATCGAAAGAAAGGATCTGTGCATTTACCGGCTCACGGGTGATGTATGCGGTGATCTCATCCACCACACGCCGCACCGCATCTGTATCGTAGGTGATATCGGTGGTAAGGTTGATGCCGTTGGTACGAAGATCCAGCAGCTGGTTTACACGCTGCCGGAAGGGCGTTTGCACGGTTGCCTGGATCTCCACACTGTTGGTTCGACCGATGGCATAGGCCCGCTCCAGCACATTGCCCAGATTGCGTACCGCTGGTACGTTGTTCTGGTCTATCTGCCATGTTTTATCGCCAATGGCCACCGTAATGGCATACGGCTCCACGGCGATCTGCTCATTGGTCGAAGTGCCCGTCAGTACCGACTTTGCTTCTTCGATGGTCAATCCCCCAACGGAAATGCCATCCACAAAAACACCGGGGTAGATGGTATCGCTGACCACATAGGCCCGATATTGCTCAAAGGCTGCTACCTTCTCAGAATCGTAAGGCAGCAATTCGCCGTTGATAAATGCAAAATTGTGAAAGTCTGTCCAAAAGAAACCTGCCATTTGCGGCATCATCATTACGGTTATGATGCACATACAAACAAAACAAACTGTAATGATGCCTACATACAGATAGGCGTGCCAATCCTTATTACGCCCAGCACTGTTATCTCTGGGGGCTTTTTTAGGGGCACTCGCCTTGGCTGCAAGGCGCTGCGAGGTAGCACGATTTTTAAGCGGCGCTTTGCTGACGGAGGGTTGCACTGTCTGTAAGGGTACGTCTGGCAAGGGCTGCTGCCACCGATCTTCATCTTCAAAAACAAAGCCGATATCGTCGTGCGCAGGGGCAGCCAACCGGCGGGCATAGTCCGTGGAAAGCTTTACAACGGAAGGGCGGCCTACATTGCCGCTGCTTGCGCTGTAGTGAGCTGCCGCACCGCTATTTTTGTTGTTATGGTAGGCGCCGCTGGGCATGCTGTTTTTTCCTCCCGGGTGGTTAATCCTGCTTGTGCAGCATACGGAAACTGAGCACCTGAAGCCCTTCATCCAAATGCACATTCACAATGGCAGCGTCCGCACCAAGCTTCAAATCGCAGGGGGCAAAATTCCAAAAACCGCGGATCCCGTATTGATAAAGCTGATCCGTCAAGGCCTGCGCGGCTTCGGCAGGCACTGCCAAAACAGCGATATCTACAGGATTTTCAGAAATAAAACGTTCCAAACAGGAAATATCCTGCACCGCTAGAGCATCGACCCGCTGACCAACTTTTGCGGGATTGCTGTCGAAGATGGCGATGGTCTCAAAACCGTTGGCTGGGAAAGAGTCTGCGCAGGCCACAGCGTGGCCGATGTTGCCCGCACCGATGATGATCATACGGTGGAGCCTGTCCACGCCCAAAATTTGCCCTATGCGCTCCCGCAGCTCCGGCACCGAATAGCCATAGCCCTGCCGGCCAAAGCCGCCAAAGCAGTTAATATCCTGCCGGATCTGAGAAGCCGTCAAGCACATGCGCTCGCCTAACCCCTGCGAAGAGATCTGCAGAACGCCTTCGCGCTCCAATTCCTTCAAATGCCGGTAATAGCCGGGCAAACGGCGAATGACCGCATCCGATACATATCCTGCCATTGAAAATCCCTCCACATACTTGCAAAAGAAGGAAAACCAGCTCTGCTTACGCCGCCGGTGTTATATCCATTCTGTGAGTATAGCACATTGATAAAAATTTCTCAAGACATGAATAGGAAAATAACATCCGCCATCTAAAACCAAATAAAAAAAGACACTGCCCGGTAAAACCAAAGCAGTGTCTTGTAATGTATGGGATTATTCAGCGGATTCCTCAGCAGCAGCTTCGGCTTCCAGAGCAGCACCCATGGCCTCGATGTCCACAGCCACGACCTCAGCATCGTCCTCTTCGATGGGGGCGATCTCTTCTTCGGTCACTTCGGGCTCCAGCAGAGCACGGATGCTCAGGCTGATGCGCTTGGCAGCGGGATCGATGCTCAGAACCTTGGCCTGTACTTCGTCGCCAACATTCACAGCGTCCTCCACCTTGTTGATGCGGGTGGTGGCGCACTGGCTGATGTGAACCAGACCGTCGATACCGGGCTCCAGCTCCACGAAGGCGCCGAAGGTGGTGATGCGAACGACCTTACCGGTGACGATAGAATCGGCGGGGTACTTTTCGGGAGCTACATCCCAGGGCTTGGGCTGCAGTTCCTTGATGCTGAGCTGAATGCGCTCGCGATCGCGGTCGATAGACTTGATCTTGACTTCCACTTCCTGGTCGGGAGCAACCACTTCAGAGGGATGCTTCACATGAGACCAGCTCAGATCGGTCACGTGGATGAGACCATCAACGCCGCCCAGATCAACGAAGGCGCCGAAATCGGTCAGACGGCGAACAGTGCCCTTGACCACTTCGCCGGCAACCAGCTTGTCCCAAGCTTCGGCCTTCTTGGCAGCGCTTTCTTCGCGGATGACGGCACGGCGGCTAGCCACCACGCGCTTCTTCTGCTCATCCAACTCGATGATCTTCAGCTTCATGGGCTGACCCACGAACTCGTTGATGTTTTCCACATAACGGTTGGCCAGCTGGGAAGCAGGCACGAAGGCACGAATGCCGTTAACGCTGCAGGTGAGGCCGCCCTTGACGACCTTCTCGCCGGTAGCTTCGACATACTCGCCATTGTTGTACTTCTCGACAAGCTCGGCGAAGGCCTTGCGGTTCAGGATGTTGCGCTGGGACAGCAATACATTGCCGTCGCCGTCATTCACCTTGACGACCTCCACTTCGATTTCGTCGCCCATGCCGACATCCTGGGTTACCAGATCCTCGCGCTTGATCAGTCCGTCAGACTTGTAGCCGATGTTGACGCACACTTCGTCCTCGGTAACGAGCACGACGGTGCCGGTAACGGTCTGTCCGGGTCTGATTTTGACCAGAGTCGCTTCCACATCAGCCATAAAGCTGTTCTTTTCCGCCTCCTCGGTGGAAACCTGCTGGTTCAATTGTTCCTTGTCAGTCATACGTGTGACTACCTCCTTAAGTAACCAGTCCGGCGTACTTGCACCGGCGGTCATTCCAATGGATTCCGAATGGATATTTGCAAAGCCCGGCGGGAT
>JAZSRK010000141.1:0-4424 GCA_045538465.1 Candidatus Limiplasma sp.
TTCTTCATACCCATTCTCTTCAGACGAATCTTGACCATTTTGGTATTCCTCCTGCTTTTGGTTGATGGTTTGTGGTTTGTGTATCTGTAAGCCATGGTCCCGTGTGGGGATGGATTAACAGCGGGGTGGTGCAGAAAAGTCTTGCTCGCTAACGCTCGACCAGACTTTTCTTTTGTGCCGTGAAACGGCACAACATGCGGGATTCTTAAGGGCCTCAGGCCCTTAAGCGGGTTTCCAAAGGGCAGAGCCCTTTGGCCTGCGGAGCATCAGAACGGCAGCCGCATCTTCCCGAACTTGCCTTTGCGGCTCATCATCTGCTTCATCATTTGCTTGGACTGCTCGAATTGACGGATGAGGGCGTTCACATCCTGCACGGTGGTGCCGCTGCCGGCGGCGATGCGCTTGCGGCGGCTGGCGTTGAGGATGTTCGGGTTGCGGCGCTCGCGGGGAGTCATGGAGCGGATGATGGCCTCGGGCTTCTTCATGGCATCGTCGTCGATCTCCACATCGCCGAGGCGGTTAGCGCCGGGCAGCATACCGATCAAGCTGCTCAGACCGCCCATTTTCTTCATCTGCTGCATCTGCTGGAGGAAATCTTCCAGCGTAAGCTCGGTGGGCTTGCGCCCTGCAAGGCGCTCCACATCCTTTTCGTCGATGGCTTCACCGGCTTTTTCGATGAGGCTGAGCACGTCGCCCATGCCGAGGATGCGGCTGGCCATGCGGTCGGGGTGGAAGAGCTCCAAGTCGGACATCTTTTCGCCGATACCGCAGAACTTGATGGGCTTGCCCACCACAGCCTTGATGCTGAGGGCAGCACCGCCGCGGGTGTCGCCGTCCAGCTTGGTGAGGATGACGCCGTCGATGCCCAAGTTCTCATCGAATGTCTTGGCCACGTTGACGGCATCCTGACCGGTCATGGCATCCACGGTGAAGAGGATCTCCTGAGGCTTGATCTCCGCCTTGATGCGGCGAAGTTCTTCCATCAGCTCGTCGTCGATGTGGAGACGGCCGGCGGTGTCGATGATGAGCACGTCACGACCGTAGTGGTGGGCGTACTCGATGGCTTCTTTGGCGGTCTTGACCGGATCCTGCGTGCCGTTCTGGTACACGGGAATATCGATCTGAGCGCCCACCACTTCCAGCTGCTTGATGGCAGCGGGGCGGTAGATATCGCAAGCGGCCAGCATGGGCTTTTTGCCCTGCTTGCGCAGGTGGATGGCCAGCTTACCGCACATGGTGGTCTTACCAGCGCCCTGCAAACCGCATAGCATGTAAATGGTAGGAACGGAGGAAGACCAAGTGAGCCGGGAGTGCTCGGTGCCCATAAGGGCGGTCATTTCCTCGTTGACGATCTTGATGACCTGCTGGGAGGGTTGGAGGCTTTCCAGCACCTTCTGGCCTACGCAGCGCTCGGTCACCTTTTTGCAAAAATCTTTGACGACAAGGTAGTTAACGTCGGCTTCCAGAAGCGCCATGCGCACTTCTTTCATGCCTTCCTTCACGGTTTGCTCGGTCAGCTTGCCGCGGCTGGTCAGCTTGGAGAGCGCCCCGGATAGCTTTTGGCTGAGCCCTTCAAATGCCATGGTCCCTCTCCTCCTGTTCAATGGTTTGTTCGATGAGGCACAAGGCCTGCGCTGCCGTTTGGCGGGCATCGGGGGCAAGCTCCTTTTGGAGCAGCCCGTTCAATAGCCCGGCGGCTTCGGTGAGCCGTTTGGCAACGTTCCGCATCCGCTCTGCTGCGCCGATGGCCGTTTCGTACGCCCGCAGCTTTTCGCCGGAACGGGCGATCAGCTCATGGACGCTCTGCCGGGTGCAGCCCAGCTCGCCGGCGATCTCGCCAAGGGAGAGATCCTCCTCGTAGTACAGGCGCAGTGCCTGCTGCTGCCGCTGGGTAAGCAAGCCGCCGTAGAAGGCGCTCAGGGTACCCATTTCCACGCTGGCATCCAGCCTGTCTTCGGGCTTTGGGGCGTGGGGCATGCTCATGGGGGAGGGCTCCTTTCGGATGGGGTCGTCAGGTAATATGCCCTGACAGCCTTAGTATCATACAAGATAACGCCGCACTTGTCAAGGGGTTTTGCCTGACAGTTGCATTTTTCTTTGCATTTCGCATGTTTCCCACGTTTTTCTCCGCACATCTGCCATTGACATTTCCTGCATTCCCTACTATAATACAGCGGTATGCCTATGGGCTTATTTCGCATACCCTTTTGGGGCAGACCACTCTCTGCACCAAGACCCTATGCCAATACGCCTTGCAGGCACGCTCTATCATTTCGTTTGCAATGGCGGCGCCAAGCCGCCCTCTTGAAAGGAGATCATCACCATGGCCGAAGAGAAAAAAACCATTTTGACCCGTGAAGGGTATGACAAGCTGGTAAAAGAGCTGGATTACTACATCAGCGTGCGCCGCAACCAAGTAGCGGAACAGATTGCCATCGCCCGCGGCTTTGGCGATCTGAGTGAAAACGCCGAGTACGACGAGGCCAAGAACGAGCAGAGCCGTTTGGAAGCCAAGATCGCCGAAATGGAAAACACCCTGCACAACTGCATCGTTGTGGAAGATGACGAGGTGGATACCGAGACCGTCGGCGTAGGCAACAGCGTTACCGTGAACAACATGACCCTGAAAAAAGAGCAGACCTACACCATCGTGGGCGCCAACGAGACCGACCCCCGCAACTTCAAGATCTCCAGCGAGAGCCCCATCGGCGCTGCTTTGCTGGGCAAGAAGGTAGGCCAGACCGCCAACGTAGAGACTCCCGGCGGCATCGTCAAGATGAAGGTGCTCAAGATCAGCCTGCAGCAGGACTAATTTTTCCATCCCATACACACAGGAGGCAATGCCCAATGACCCCCGAAGAAATGCAAGTTCAACAAACCGTCGCCGACCTGAGCGAGCAGGAGCAGATCCGCCGCGAGAAGCTGCAAAAGCTGGTACAGGCCGGTAACGATCCCTATTTGATCACCAAGTACGACCGCACCCACACCTCCCAGCAGATCATCGACAACTACGATGCGCTGGAAAACCAGGAAGTGTGCATCGCCGGCCGTATGCTGGCCCGCCGCATCATGGGCAAGGCTTCCTTCGCCCATTTGCAGGATAACGATGGCAAGATCCAGATCTACGTAAAGCGCGACGATGTGGGCGAAGAAGCCTACGCCGCCTTTAAGCAGGACGACATCGGCGATATTTTCGGCGTGAAGGGTCTGGTATTCAAGACCAAGACCGGCGAAGTGAGCGTCCATGCCAATGAGATCATCTTGCTCACCAAGAGCCTCAAGCCCCTGCCCGAGAAGTTCCACGGCCTGACCAATACCGATATGCGCTACCGCCAGCGCTATGTGGACCTGATCATGAACCCGGAAAGCAAGGATACCCTTGTGAAGCGTTCCAAGATCATCACCGCCATCCGCCGCTATCTGGACACCCAGAACTTTATCGAGGTGGAGACCCCCGTGCTGGTGCATAACGCCGGTGGCGCCGCCGCCCGTCCCTTCATGACCCACTTCAACGCCCTTGATCTGGACATGAAGCTGCGCATCTCCCTGGAGCTGTACCTGAAGCGCCTCATCGTGGGCGGCATGGTGCGGGTCTACGAGATCGGCCGGGTGTTCCGCAACGAGGGCATCGATACCCGCCACAACCCCGAGTTCACCCTCATGGAGCTCTATCAGGCCTACACCGACTACCACGGCATGATGGACCTGACCGAGAACATGTACCGCTACGTGGCTCAGGAAGTGCTGGGCACCACCACCATCGTCTACAACGGCGTGGAGATGGATCTGGGCAAGCCCTTTGCCCGCATCACCATGGTGGATGCCGTCAAGCAGTACTCCGGCGTGGACTTCAGCGAAATCCACACCTTGGAGGAAGCCCGTGCCATCGCCAAGGAGCACAACATCGAGTTTGAGAAGCGCCACAAGAAGGGCGACATCCTCAACCTGTTCTTCGAAACCTACGTAGAAGAGCACCTGATCCAGCCCACCTTCGTCATGGATCATCCCATCGAGATCAGCCCCCTCACCAAGAAGAAGCCCGACAATCCCGAATACGTGGAGCGTTTCGAGTTCTTCATGAACGGCTGGGAGATGGCCAACGCCTACTCCGAGTTGAACGATCCCATCGATCAGCGGGAGCGCTTTGCCGCACAGGAGGAGCAGTTCGCCGCCGGTGACGAAGAGGCCAACCACACCGATGAGGACTTCCCCAACGCCTTGGAGATCGGTATGCCCCCCACAGGAGGTATCGGATACGGTATCGACCGTATGTGCATGCTGCTGACAGATTCCGCCGCCATCCGCGACGTGCTTCTGTTCCCCACGATGAAGACAATTGACTAAACAGACTGTATACTCCGGTGTGCCGGGGTGTTTGGGCTGGGAAAAAGTCGCGCTTTGAAAAAACAAGACCGTGAAAGGAT
>JAZSRK010000108.1:0-7881 GCA_045538465.1 Candidatus Limiplasma sp.
GTTTCAAAAGCGCCGTCGGCATTGCTGACACGGGCAGTACCGTCGCTGTTGATCTGGGTGGAGAAGGTATAGCTGTCGCCGAAGGGAACCACTGCCTTCACGGTAGGTGCAGGGGTAGGCGTGGGTTCGGGCGTTGCGGTAGGTTCGGGGGTAGAAGTGGGTTCAAGGGTGGGTTCCAGCGTGGGTTCGGGGGTGTTCTCCACCTGCTGTACACCAGCGGTGGAGCCGACCTCCACCTGTACCTTGAAGCCGGAGCTGACGTAATTCTGCGGGTCGGTCACCGTCTGGTAGCTTACGCTGTACTCGCCAGCATAGGATTCATTCGCCGTATAGGGAATCGTCCAGCGCAGGGTCTCGCCCTCGGTGGTCACCTGACCGGCTGCACGGGCATCCTCAAGGGTGCGGGTCAGCACGGCAGAGCCATACTGGTTATCCACACGCACGCTGGTAACATCGGTGGAGGTCATCACTTGGAAGATGAGCTCAGCGGGGAGCGCTTCCAGATCGCCATCCACAGTAAAATCTTGCATGGGGGGCACGACGGCCTTGGGAGAAGCGATCGTGATCGTAGAGGAGGCGCGCATGCCTTCGGTCTCGCTGCCGTCGCTCTTCTGGGCGTATACGGTAAAGCCGCCGTTGTAGGCTTCCTCCAGACGGCAGGTGGGCGTCCAGATATATTCGTCGCTGTTGTTGATCACTTCACCGGTGAGCACCAGCTGGTCGGAGAACAACTTGCTGTAAACGGTAAAGCCGTTGTCGTTTTCAATGCGGATCCCCTCGATGTTCTTGGTGGTCTGCACAGTAAAACGCACATCCGCAGGAGCGGCGGTATCGGCGGTGGATACGTTGAAGCTCTTGAGGGGGTTATCCTCGGGAGCGATCATGCCCTTCACGTTGGAGAACACAGTGACCACGGAATTTTTCAGGTTGCCCATGGTGCTGCCCACAGGGCCATTTACCTTGCTCCAATCCGGCAGACAAATACCGGCCAGCAAAGCACCGATGACCAAAAGCACGATGATCAGGGGCAGGAGAATGCCGCCACGGCGCTCTTCTTCCTCTTCCTCCTCAAAATCGTAGGGGTCGCGGTTGACCGTAGCGCTGGGGCGAAGACCTCTGGGATCTTCATAGGGGCCGCGGGGCTGCTGGGGATAACCAGGCATATCGCCCTCATAACCGGGCTGACGCTGCATGCCCTGCTGAGGACGCTGCATACCCTGAGGCGGGCGCTGGGCACCCTGCTGGGGACGCGGCATGCCTTGCTGCGGAGGACGCTGCATGGGCTGGCCGGGGCGACCCTGTTGCGGCATGGGGCGCTGGGCAGGCTGACGGCCCTGCATGGGCGGACGTGCACCCTGAGGTGCTTGCGGCATCGGCTGGTCGTGATCGCCGAAATCATCCATTTCGGTGCGAACACGCTCCTTGGCCTGCTGAGCCCGCTGAGCGACCGATGCGCCTCTTTCGGGCATAGCGGTACGCGCGCCAGTGTACTGCCCGCCTGCTACCGCTGTTCTGCGGGGCATAGGCGGCTGCTGCTGTGCTTCGCTATCGCCAGCGCCAAAAAGATCGTACTCCTGCTCATCGGGCACAATGGGCTGACGGGGCTGTTGCACAGGCGGGCGCATGGGCTGCTGCACAGGGTGCTGTGCAGGTTGCTGCATGGGCTGCACAGGCTGCTGCATCTCGGGCTCCATGGGAGCGGCGGGCTGCTCTGCCGGTGCGCTGGAACGGCGGCGGCGGCGAGGAGCCTCTTGGGCAGGCGCATCAGCAGCGTGGTTTGCCTCAGGCTGCTGGGCATTTTCTTCCACCGGAGCAGCAGATACACGCCGGGTCACCATCTGCACAGGTGCAGCAATACGCGTGGGCGCATTATCCCCCATGGCGCTAAAATCCTGCTGAGAAAACAGCGGCGACCCGCCTTGCTGCAGCTCGGCACCCAAGGGAGCGGGATGATCCGTAAGAAAAGAACCGCCCATTGCCGGCTGGTCGGGCTTGCGCCAAGCTGCAAACGGATCTCCGCCGTTTACAGGCATGCCGGGCTGTTCCGGTTGCTGAGGCTGAACATAGCCGCCTTGGAATTGTGGATGATTGTTGTTGTAATCGCTCAAGGTTTTGCACTCCTTATTCGATTTGGATCCTTTGTGGCCTGCCTGCCGCAACAGACAGCACTGGTGAACGTAAGCATTTTCCCGCTTCGTTTTACAAACGGGAACAGGTATCGCATCATGCACATACCTTTCTCTATTATACCAATATTCGTGCAACTCTACAAGTACTTGTCGATTTGTTTTACGTTTATGGCGCAAGCAGGGTTTCGCAAAAAAGCGTCGAATTTATTTTTTGATATGCCTATCGGCATGTACCGAACCGGAAGGAGGATCCCTATGCAGGAGCCTGTGATCGTTTTATGTAAAGACAGCGCCACCGCGTGGCTGATCGCCCGTCTGTTGCGCTGGCGGCAGGTATACAGCCTCTCCCTCCCCTACAGCACCCCTTTGGAAGGTGTAATGGAATATAACCCCAAAGGGATCATCCTGTCTGCGCCTCTTGGCGAGCCCGGCGCTATGGACGGGCTGGATACCCGTGTTTTTGATGCCCAAGTACCGGTGCTGGCGCTTGGCGGTGTTGCGGCTGCGCTCTGCGTTTTGGGCGGTGGACAGACTGCGCCTGTGATCCATTCCACCACACCTTTTACCCTTACGCTGGCAGAACATCCCCTGTTTCAGGAGATGGATCCCGGCGGTTGCATGCTGCGCTCCCTTGCGCCGCTGAACCCTGCCGAAAACATGCAGGCCATAGCAGCAGCCGGAGAAGATGTGATCGGCTTTGCCCTGCCCGACAAGCCCGTTTTTGGTCTGGAGTACCCCATCGAGCGCAACGACCCGGATGCAGGGCAGATCTTGACCAATTTCGCTTATGCCCTGTGCAAATGCCGCGCTGATTGGAACGAAGATTCCATGATCGACCAAGCCATGGACACCATTCGCAATGGCGTGCCCGCTAACGGGCAGGTGCTCTGTGCTGTATCCGGCGGGGTGGACAGTGCTGTTTGCGCCAAGCTGGCCATGATGACTTTAGGCGACCGGCTGCACTGCCTGTTTGTGGATACCGGTCTGTTCCGGCTGGATGAACCCCAGTATGTGATGAATGAATACCGCGAGACCCTTGGCATCGAGGTAAACTACATCAACGCCCGTGAACGCTTTATGCAGGGGCTATCTGGGCTTACGGATGCGGACGAGAAGGAAACCGCTGCTTCAGCGCTGATGCGCCAGATCCTGACAGAATACCTGAAGGAACATCCCCAGCTCTGCGCAATGGTCATGGGCACCAACTACAACGATACCCTCTATACCAGCGAACGGCGGCACATCGAACTGGATGCCTCCATCACCATTCTGGAACCCATCCATACCATGTTCAAGGATGAAGTACGCCGGCTGGCTCAAGCGCTTGGGCTGCCGCAAAGCATCAGCAGCCGCCAGTCCTTCCCCTCCAGCGGGCTTGCGCTGCGTATTTTCGGCACCATTACAGAGGAGCGGCTGAACCTGCTGCGTGCAGCGGATGCCTGCCTGCTGGAAGAAATACAGGAAGCTGGGCTGGATAAAAAGCTATGGCAATACTATGCCACCTTGACCCCCAGCCCCGATGCGCCCTCCCTGTGCACCATCTGTCTGCGGGCCATTCAGGCTTCTCAAAGCCGCGGTCTGGCAGCGCGTCTGCCCTTCGATCTATTGGAGCGCACCACTGTACGCATTCTGTCGGAGATACCCGGTGTGTCCCGTGTGGTATACGACCTGACCCCCAGCAAGCATTACGGAATGCTGGAATAACGAATGCACTATTTAAATAAACCGTTGCAGAAATTTCTTTCCGCAGCGGTTTTTTCAAAAAGGAGACATGTGCCCCATGCTCATTTGCGATACCCACGCCGACACCCTTTGGGCCTTGCAGAACAAGCAAAGGCCGGCTCATCAGCCAACAGACATCACCTTGGCGCACCTGACCGCCACCAACGATACACGTGTGCAGGCACTGGCTTTGTTTGTGGGCAGCAATGGTCTAAAAGGCGAGGACAGCGGTCTGATCGACCGGGAACTGACCGCTTTGGAGCGGCTGAAAGCACAAGGTTTTCGGCAGATCACCCGCATAGAGGATGCTTTGCCCGGGCAAGCCAATATACTGCTGACCATCGAGGGCGGCGAAGCCTTCGGGGCTGATGCAGCGACCGTCGCGGATTACGCTGCCAAAGGCGTGCGCGCAGCCGCCTTGGTGTGGAACAACGAAAATCGGTTGGCGCACCCTGCCAAGGGCGGCTCCCGGGATGGGCTAACTGCCTTTGGGCGGGAGATCGTTAACGAAATGCGCAAGCACCACATGGCGGTGGATCTTTCCCACCTGAACGAGCGGGGCAGCGATGAAGCGATGGACAGCGATATTCCCTGCATGGCTTCCCACAGCTGTGCCAGAGGGCTATGCGACCACTTCCGCAACCTAAGCGACCGGCAATTGCGGCAATTATTTGCCACCGGCGGCTTTGTGGGCGTTAATTTCTATGTGCCTTTCCTTACTTCCTCAGGCAGCGCTACGCTGGATACCGTCATAGACCACATGGCCTATATGTGCCACCTTGGCGGCGAGGATCACGTAGGGCTGGGCAGCGATTTTGACGGCATTGACGAATACCCGGATGGGCTGCGCCATGCTGGAGACATCCCTGCGTTGCTGGAAAGAATGCGCCAGAGAGGGTTCTCGGAAACATTGGTTGAAAAAATCGCCGGGCAAAATTTTGCCGCTTATTTGAACCGCATTTGAAACAGTCGATAAAGGAGGCCACCCCATGACAGAGATCATCTGCGCCATCTTTTGCGGAGCCATCGCCATTGGTTGCGCCATCATCAGTGTTTTGCAATTTTGTGAAAAAGGCTTCCTGTTCAACAATGCCTACATCTGGGCATCCCCAAAGGAACGGGAAACCATGGATAAAAAGCCCCATTATCGGCAATCAGGCGTTGCCTTTGCCTTTATTGCCGCCATTTTTCTGTGCATGGCATTGGAATGCCTTTTGCAAACCGGTTGGCTTTGGTGGCTGACGATAACCCTTTCGCTGGGCGTGCTGGTATACGCCGTTGTTTCCTCAATGGCGGCAAACAAGTCGTAAAGTATGCCTGAAATAACGAACTCAACGAATTTGCTATACACACAAAACAGGACTGTTGTTTTGGCAAACGCCTAACAGCAGTCCTGTTTGATTGGTTCGCATATGGTTTTGTTCTTTCGCCAGCCTACCCCAGAATATCCATCAATTCCTGCCAATGGTGGATATGCAAATGGCCAAAATCCACTGGTATTTCCCGGTTCTTTTGCAGGTATGGGCTGCGCTTCCCCTCCCGACAGTAGCCCTCGTAAAGCACCGGGAACATCCCTGCCCCGTGAGCGCCGCAAAGATCCGCTTCTACGCTGTCGCCGCAGAACCACACCTCATCCGGGCTAAGCCCAGCCTTTTGCAGCGCCACTTGAAACATCAAAGGATGGGGTTTGCGGAAGGCATAATCGCTGGAAGCCAGCACAAATTCAAAATGGTTCTCCGGCAGCAAGCGGTTGATTCGATTGCGCAGCGCCTGCCCTGTCCAACCCAAATTGCTGATCACACCCGTGCGAATGTTCTGCTCATGCAAAAAATGCAGCAGCGCTTCGACACCGGGCATGGCTGCGCCGGGGCAGGCCGCTTCCCAGAGGATCTCCTCCACCTGCGAAAGCGGTATGGAAAACGTGATGCCAAAGGTATCGTATTTGCAGCGCATCAATTGCATTTCGCTGATCTCAAAGCCGCTGTGCCGGCAATCCTTCAGCTCCCGAAACCGTTCCAGCCCAAAGGTGCAAAGCTCCTCCGGGGTTTTGTACAAGGGATTATCCTGAATGTACCCATATACCGCTTTTTCGCCCCGCAAAAAATCCATATCCGGTTCATAGAGCAGCGTAAAACCATAATCAAAGAGGATCATCGACGGTTTTTGCATCTATCCTTCTTCCTTTCAAACAAACAGAGCGGAGACTGCTGCATTCTGTGCTGCCGTCTCCGCTTTGGTTATGATCATTCTCCCGGCGGGGTGATGACAATGATCACTTCATCGTCATCCGCTTCGTGCGCCAAGGATGTATCCAAGCTGGAAGGAGCCGCATCTTCGCCGCCAGTGGGCTTAGTGACCCCTTCTTCCTGCTGAGGCGGCTGCACGCCGCGCATCAGATTCAACTCGTCGATCTCGCTCTTACGCAAAACCGGCATACAGGTGTTGCAGCGCTCCAGCTTAGCAAAATCGCCAGTCTCCAATTCGCTGTAGAGGAAACCTGCCAGCGGCAGGTACTTATCCCGCACGCTGCGGCAATTGGCATCGGCATGGTAGTAGCTGCCGCCGGTGGGGTTGTAATATAGCTCGGTGCTGTCATCCGGGTAGGGCTGGCGGCGGCCGTAGTCGTCCCACACGATCACTTTGGTACCGATCTTGATGTTATCCCACAGCCATTGCATGTTGAGACCGTCCTCGTTGGCGATTCGGGCGGTACGGATACAGCCGTGGCTGGCGCGCTGCCCCAGCTTGCTTTCCCATGTAGAGAAACGCTTGGTACCATCTGCCAAAAACACATAGGGCACCTGATGGATCATGTCGCCGCCGTTGAAGCGCAGCGCCATGGCGCAGATCATGCCTTCGCTGTCGAAATCGCCCACACGGCTGACCATCAGATATTCACCGGCGGCGGTCTCGTTGTAGGGCTGCTCATCGTTGGGTAGGCCTGTGGAAATGGCACAGCTGGACCAGAGCTTGCCGTTTTTAAATACATACAGCTGCTGGGTCAGTTTATCCACGATGATGCCGTATTCTTTGTTGGGGGTCACTTCTTTAAGCAAATTGGTGCGCACATAACCGCGAATAATGCGGTTGTAATAGTCCACACCTTCAATTTTCGTCCAGCCGTTTTCATCTTCGCCCAAAACGTGCACAGCAGCGGCATCGCCATTGATGGTGCCGCCCAGCTTGTCTTCGTTTACTTTGGGGTAATCGGTACCGGGACCGGTACGGGGCGCCACCACTTCCTTCTGGCCGGCAGCCAGTACGGTAATGGGCTTCATCAACAGCTCCCAGCACGCCTCTTCATTTGTGATGTCGTAATGAAAATCTTCGCCAAACCAGATGGCGCCGGTATCGTAGCCGTCCATCCACTCTTCAAGGGTTTTGGCAAAAGCCCCGACGGGCAACAGCAAAGCAATCAGTACAAAGGCGGTCACCATTGCGGTTGTTCTCAGGAGCCGGGTCATAAGCGATCAAAACCTCCGTTTGTCATGTTTCGGGGCCCATGCAGACCCGCAAGCCAAAATTGAGTCAATTTCTATTTTCGACACAAACCAGCAAACTCCTTTGTGCCGAATGTGTCATATTCGTAAATATCATACCACGGAAAACCGTTCCTTGACAATCCATTCTCATCGTGCTATTCTTTTGCCGCTGCCGGGCGGCCAGACGATCGCGTGGCGCAAGCTATGAGGAAAGTCCGAGCATCACAGGGCAGGGTGCCGGTTAACGGCCGGTGGAGGCAACTCCAAGGAAAGTGCAACAGAAATAGACCGCCCGGGTTTACCCGGGTAAGGATGGAAAGGCGAGGTAAGAGCTCACCCGCATACCGGTGACGGATATGCGCTGTAAACCCCACCCGATGCAAGTTCCGATCAAGGGCAATACGGCGGCCCGTCGTGCTCTTAAAGAGAACGCTTGAGCCGTGCGGCAACGTGCGGCGTAGATAGATGATCATCCAACGACAGAACTCGGCTTACGACCGCACCGGCAGCAACTGAAAACCGTTCGGCAGACAGGCTCTGCGGACGGT
>JAZSRK010000021.1:0-8438 GCA_045538465.1 Candidatus Limiplasma sp.
CCTTCGTCGCGCCAATCGTATTCCCATGTCTGTCCTTGGCTGGAAAACACCCATCCAACGTCGAAAAGAACTGCTCCCGGGGCTTCTCGAAACGCTGTTTGGGTGAAGGGAAGGGGTTAACCCCTTCCCTTCACCCAAACCTTGACTCCTTCGTTTCTTGGTCTCACATCATTGACTAATGAACACCGCATCCACGCCTGCTTTCTGCCGCTTGTTCTTTGCGGCTGCGCCGTGGTATAATGATGCCGGATCCACATTCACCTGAAAAGGAGCATGACGGACGATGAACAAACCCGTATTGATCATTATGGCAGCCGGTATGGGCAGCCGCTATGGCGGCCTCAAACAGATGGACCCTGTGGGACAGAACGGCGAATTGATCTTGGACTACTCCCTTTTCGATGCCCGCCGCGCCGGTTTTGAGCGTGCGGTCATCGTTATTAAAAAGGAGAATGAAGAAGCATTCCGAGAAGTACTGGGCGACCGGGTCAGCAAGCATATGCAGATCGATTACGCCTACCAGGACTTGCTGGATGTGCCGGAAGGCTTCGCCATTCCCGAAGTGCGCAAAAAGCCGTGGGGCACAGGTCATGCCATCTATGCTGCCCGCCAGCTGGTGGATGCACCCTTCTGCGCCATCAATGCCGACGATTTTTACGGCTACAATGCCTTTAAGCTCTGCTACGACCATCTGTGCAGCCTCAAGGATGAGGGCGATGTGGCCATGGTGGGCTATTTGCTGAAGAACACCCTCAGCGACAGCGGTTATGTGGCGCGCGGCGTTTGCACGCTGGATGAAAACAACCATCTGGTGGAGCTGAACGAGCGTACCCACATCATCCCCTCCATGGATGGCCCCTTGATGACCGAGGATCTGAACACCTATACCCGCCTGAGCGAGGATGCGGTGGTATCTATGAATATGTGGGGCTTCCCTGCCTCCATGATGCAGGCCATCGAAGCGGGTTTCCCCCGTTTCCTGAATGAGGATGTGCCCAAGAACCCCGAAAAGGCCGAGTATTTCCTGCCCATGGTGGTGGATAGCCAGCTGCGTGCAGGCAAAGCACAGGTAACAGTGCTTACCACCCCCGATAAGTGGTACGGCGTTACCTACGCTGCCGATAAGCAGGAAGTGGTGGATGCCCTTCGCCGGATGCACGAAGCCGGTGCATACCCCACGCCGTTGTGGTAAACAGCCCTTCGACCCGTCCCGCAGTTGCGAGGCGGGTTTTCCTTCGTTTTATAAGCTGCCAGTGAGAGGAGACCGCGCCATGCCCATTCGAGCTGTTTTGTTCGATATGTACGAGACTTTGTGCACCCATTACCGCAGCCCTCTGTATTTCGGTGCCCAGATCGCAGAAGAGCTGGGGGTGCCGCCCGAGGTGTTTTTGCCCCTATGGCGGAATGCCGCCCGGGAGGAAGCCCGTACCTTGGGCAAGCTCACCTTGGCAGACCAGTTGCGCTGCATACTGCCCCAATGCGGTATGACCGCCCCCGACCGGATGGAAAGCCTTGTGGTGCATGTACAAAAGCGCCGCAGCCAGTGGAAGCGGCAATGCCTGCATACCCTCCACCCGGAGATCTTGCCCCTTCTGTGGCAGTTGAAAGCCAGAAAGCTGAAGCTGGCAGTCATCAGCAATTGCTACGATGAGGAGGCGCAGGTGATTCGGGCCTGGGCGGAGGGCAGGTGCTTTGATGCGCTCCTGCTCAGCTGCGAGCAGGGCGTAAAGAAGCCCGATGCAGAGATCTACCGGCGCTGCATGGCGCAACTGGGGGTGGAGGCGCAGGAGTGCTTGTTTGTAGGCGACGGCGGCAGCCATGAGCTGGAAGCCGCCGCCCAGCTGGGCATGACCGCTGTGCAAGCCGCTTGGTATATCGCAGGGGTGCCGGATCATCCCAGCCCTGTGCGGCAGGATGTGCCCAGCCTGCTCAGCCCCATGGATGTGCTCAGCATTTTGTTATAAACATGTTAAGATGTCTTTCTTTACTTTGGGCGCTGTTTTTGGTATGGTTAACTGTATAGGTATAAGCCTGTCGAGAATGCCGGGAGGCATCGGAGGGACGTGAGCCTCCGATTCCAGTTCCGAAACCTCAGGCATGTATTGGTATCCCTTCACCTGCTCCCCATCGCTACGGAGGTGTTCCCATTGACCCCGATGATTGAAATGCATGGCATTACCAAGCGCTTTGGTAAAGTCGTGGCAAACGAGAATGTGGATTTCGTTGTAAACAAGGGCGAGATCCTGTCTGTGCTGGGCGAAAACGGCAGCGGCAAAACCACCCTGATGAATATGCTGGCCGGTATCTACTACCCCGATGAGGGGCACATCGCCATCGACGGCAAGGAAGTGGTCATCCGCTCGCCCAAGGACGCCTTCCGGCTGGGCATCGGTATGATCCATCAGCACTTTAAGCTGGTGGATGTGCTGACGGCTGCGGAGAATATCATTCTTGGCTTGCCGGGCAAGACAAAGCTGAATATGAAGCAGATCACAGCGGATATTCAGGCGCTGACGGATAAGTACGGCTTCGAGATCGATCTTGATAAGAAGATCTACGAGATGAGCGTGAGCCAGAAGCAGACGGTGGAGATCGTCAAAATGCTGTACCGCGGCGCCAACATCCTTATTCTGGATGAGCCCACGGCAGTGCTTACCCCTCAGGAGACAGACAAGCTGTTTGCCGTTTTGCGCAACATGCGCGATCAGGGGCATTGCATCATCATCATCACCCATAAGCTGCACGAGGTGCTGGCGCTGAGCGACCGGGTAGCGGTATTGCGCAAGGGGCGCAGCATTGGCACGGTGGAGACCGCCACCGCCACCGAAATGAGCTTGACGGAAATGATGGTAGGCGAAAAAGTGGTGCTGGATATTGAGCGCCCCGAGCCGGAAAACCAAGAGCTGCGCCTGAAGATGACTGGTGTTACCTGCATGAACCGGGAAGGCGTAAAGGTGCTCAAGGATGCCAGCTTTGAATGCTACAGCGGCGAGATATTGGGCATTGCGGGCATTGCAGGCAGCGGTCAGCGCGAACTATTGGAGGCGGTGGCCGGTCTGCAGGCCATTACCGAGGGCAGCATCCTCTACAAGCCCAAGACTCGCGACTGGGTGGAGCTGACCCATCACACGCCGGAGGAGATCCGGGCGTTTGGGGTACGCCTCAGCTTTGTGCCGGAGGATCGTCTGGGCATGGGTCTGGTGGCGGCTATGGGCACCACCGATAATATGATGCTGCGCACCTACCGGGATGGCGCAGGCGGGCTTTTGCACCGCAAGAAGCCGCAGGAGATGTCGCAGCGCATCATCAAGGAGCTGAGCATCGTTACCCCCGGCCCCGATTCGCCTGTGGGGCGCATGAGCGGCGGCAACGTGCAGAAAGTGCTGGTGGGACGCGAGATCGCATCCCGTCCCCGGGTGCTGATGGTGGCCTATCCGGTGCGCGGTTTGGATATCAACTCCTCCCACACCATTTATCGGCTTTTGAATGAACAAAAAAAGCGCGGCGCAGCGGTCATCTGCGTTGGCGAAGACTTGGATGTGCTGCTGGCGCTGTGCGATCGGATCATGGTGCTGGGCGGCGGCAGGATCACCGGTATTGTGGATGGCCGTACCGCTACAAAGGAAGAGATCGGCCTGTTGATGACCAAATCCGATACCCCGGTGGAGGAGGTGGCTGCCCATGAGTAACCCAACGGTTCGCGAACCGCTGATGCACATTGTAAAGCGGGACGGTATCCCCTTTTGGAAAAGTGCACTGATCCGTCTGGTAGCCATCCTTTTGGCGCTGGTGGTATGCGGCGGCATTATCGTGCTGATGACGGGCATGATCCCCGGCAAAGAGCCGCTGAACCCCTTCAAGGTATATGCGGGCATTTGGGAAGGCGCCTTGGGCACCAACCGCCGCATATGGGTCACCCTGCGTGAGACCGCTATTTTGCTGATCGTGGCTTTGGCTGTGATGCCCGCCTTCCGCATGCGGTTTTGGAACATCGGCGCCGAAGGACAGGTGCTGATGGGCGCACTGGGCACCGCCGCTGTAATGATCTACGGCAAAGGGCTGCCCCCGTGGCTTCTGTATACGCTGATGGTGCTGGCCGGTGTTATGCTGGGCGCACTGTGGGGCGTTATCCCCTCGTTCTTTAAAGCCAAATGGAACACCAACGAGACCCTTTTTACCCTGATGATGAACTATGTAGCCACTCAGGCCGTCACCTTCTGCATCATCTTCTGGGAAAAACCCAAGGGCTCCAACAAGGTGGGCGTGCTGGACAGTTCGGTATGGCTGCCCAATATCGGCAACAATACCTACCTGCTTACCATCCTGGTGGCCGTTTTGCTGGCAGTGGTGCTGTATTTCTATATGCGCTACACCAAGCACGGCTACGAAGTGGCTGTGGTGGGCGAAAGCGAAAACACCGCCCGCTATAGCGGCATCAATGTAAGCAAGGTCATCATCCGCACGATGGCGCTGTCCGGCGCTATTGCGGGCGTGGCAGGCGTGCTGCTGGCTGGTGATATAGGCCATACCATTTCCACAGGCATCTCCGGCGGGCGCGGCTTTACGGCCATTACGGTAGCATGGCTGGGTCATCTCAACCCCTTCGCCATGGTGCTGGTCTCCTTCTTTTTGATGTTTATGGAGCGCGGCAGCAAGCAGATCGCCACCGACTTTAACCTGAGCGAAAGCGCCAGCGAGATCTTGATCGGCATCATCCTGTTCTTTATTCTTGGCTGCGAATTCTTTATCAACTACCGCGTGGAGTTCCGCTCCCGCAAGCATGCAGAGGAGGTCGTGAAGGCATGAGCGTGTGGCTGACGTTTCTTTCCAAGGCATTCACCATGGGCATGACCATCCTCTACGGCGCCAACGGTGAAATTCTCACCGAGAAAAGCGGCAACCTGAATCTGGGCGTGCCCGGTATGATGTACATGGGCGGTATTGGCGGTCTGATGGGCGCATTCTTCTACGAGCGTGCGGTGGAAAATCCTGTGCCGCTGGTAGGCGTTTTGCTGAGTTTGCTGTGTGCGCTGCTGTTTTCTGGTCTGGGCGCGCTGATCTATGCTGTGCTGACCATCAGCCTGCGGGCCAACCAGAACGTGACCGGTCTGGCGCTTACCACCTTTGGCGTAGGCTTTGGCAACTTCTTTGGCGGCAGCCTGAGCACGATTGCCGGCGGTGTGGGTCAGATCTCCACTGCTGCTACCTCCGGGCTGTTCCGGGCCAAGATCCCCTTCCTGAGCGAACTGCCGGTGGTGGGCGAAGTGTTGTTCAGTTATGGCATGCTCAGCTACGGCGGCATTCTGCTGGCCATCGTACTGCACTGGTATCTGTATAAGACCCGTCCCGGCCTCAACCTGCGCTCTGTGGGCGAAAACCCCGCCGCAGCCGATGCAGCGGGCATCAACGTGACCCGCTATAAGTATATGGCCACTATCATCGGCGGCATGATCGCCGGTCTGGGCGGTTTGTACTTCGTTATGGACTACTCCACCGGCGGCTGGAACAACAACGGCTTCGGCGATCTGGGCTGGCTGGCGCTGGCGCTGGTCATCTTTGCCCGCTGGCGTCCCCTCAACGTTATCTGGGGCAGCCTGCTGTTCGGCGGTCTGTACATTCTCTACCTGTACATCGGCGGTCTGTCCCGCCATGCACTGGAGGTCTTCCGTGCACTGCCGTATCTGGTCACCATTGTTGTGCTGATCATTACCTCTTTGCGCAAAAAGCGGGAGGATCAGCCCCCGGCTGGTCTGGGTGTGCCGTATTTCCGCGAAGAGCGGTGATGGAAATGAAAGAAAGCCCCTGCTGCGGTTTTGTAACTGCAGCAGGGGCTTTTTTGTACTTTTTTTAGATCGTTCGTCCTGCGATTGCATCTGCTACTACCATGCCGCTAACGCCTGCCTGCATCAACCCGCGGGTGATGCCTGCGCCGTCGCCGATGGTGTACAGACCCTTGATGCTGGTTTCCAGATTGCGATCCACCAGCACTTTGGAGGAGTAGAACTTCACCTCAACGCCATAGAGCAGGGTATCCCGGCTGTAGAGACCGGGGGCCACGTGGTCGAAGGCGCGTAGGGCCTCCACGATGCTGGTCAGGTGGCGGGCGGGCAGCACGAAGCTCAGGTCGCCGGGCACAGCGGTGGTCAGCGTGGGGATGGTGGTGGATTTCGCCAGACGGCTGGGGTCGGTGCGGCGGCCTTTGAGCAGATCGCCCAGACGCTGCACCATGATGGGGCCGCCGGTGAGCATATTGCCCAACTGGGCGATATAGCGCCCGTACTCGATGGGCTGGTTGAAGGGCTCGGTAAACTTGGTGGATACCAGCAGCGCAAAGTTGGTGTTGCCGGTGTGCTTGGCAGGGTCTTCGTAGCTATGACCGTTCACCACGGCGATGCCGCCTTCGTAGTACTCCTGACTCACCTCGCCGCCGGGATTCATGCAGAAGGTGCGCACCTTGTTTTCGTAGGTATCGCTATAATAGACCAGCTTGGCCTCGTAGAGATCCTTCGTCAGGTGATCCATAACGGAGTTGGGCACTTCCACCCGAACGCCGATATCCACTTCGTTGTTTTGGGTGCGCAGCCCCAGTTTGCCAACGGTCTCACTGAGCCATTTGGCACCGCCGCGGCCGGGAGCTGCCACTACATTGGGGGCGTACACCACTTCCGGCTCGTGGCCGCGCTGGTGGATGCGCACGCCTACCACATGCCCATCTTCGCAGAGGATATCCTCTGCGGTGGTCAGCTCCAAAAAGGTGGTGTTGGTCTTTTCCACCAGATAGTCGTGCATAGCGCCCAGCACAGGCCCGGCGTTTTCCGTGCCCAGATGGCGCACCGGGCAGGGCACCAAGTGGATGTTGTGCCGGCTGGCCTGATAAGCGATCTCATCCACCCGGCTGTTGTTGAGCCCATGGACAGTCTTGCTGGCGCCGAAGGACAAGTACTTCTTGTCCGCAGCGGCGATGTAGTCCATAGCGCGCTTGTGCCCGATGTAGTCGCTGATGTGCCCGCCCACCTCATCGCTGAGGCTAAGCTTGCCATCGGAGAAAGCGCCTGCACCCGCCCAGCCGTGCACGATGCCGCAGGGATCGCAGTGCTTGCATTGCCCGTCCTTGCGGGCAGGGCAGATGCGGTGGGAGATAGCGCGTCCGGTATCCAGAATGAGCACCCGGGCCTCAGGCTGATGGTCGGTCATTTGCAGGGCGGTGAAAATGCCCGCCGGGCCTGCCCCGATGATGATGAGGTCAAAATGGTTGTTTTGCATGGTGAATGTTCCTTTGTTTTTGTTAAATGGTTGTTGTCACACATTGGCTCTCCCTCTGGGAGAGGTGGTGGGGGTAGCTGTCCCATCCTTGGCTCTCCCTTGGGAGAGGTGGTGGGGGTAGCCGTCCCATCCTTGGCTCTCCCTTGGGAGAGGTGGTGGGGGTAGCCGCCCCATCCTTGGCTCTCCCTCTGGGAGCGGTGGTGGGGGTAGCCGCCCCCCCACCTTGGCTCTCCCTCTGGGGGAGGTGGTGGGGGTAGCCGTCCCATCCTTGGCCCTCCCTCTGGGGGAGGTGGTGGGGGTAGCCGCCCCCCACCTTGGCTCTCCCTCTGGGAGAGCTGTCAGGCGCAGCCTGACTGAGAGGGTTTGGCTTTGTTTGTGCAATCAGTTGCTGCTGGCGGTAGGTGCGCTGTGTGGTTATCTCGCAGTGCCGCTGGGAGGAACTGGGTGGGGGTTACGCACCCCCACACCTGCGCCTACTCTTTTTAAAAAGAGTAGGCAGAAAACAGCGACACGTTCGCTTTGGTCAAATCCCTTTGATCGCCCTTTTTTGCAGCGGCGGGCAAAACTTGCAATTGCCGAGCGTATGTTGGCTATCTTACGTGCGTGTTGCCGCTACTACGTTTGCCCTTTTCCCCGCCGCAAAAAAGAGCAGGGGATTTGACGTCGCTCTCTACCGTCGCGGTGCGGGCCGGCTGGCGGCTGCATTCGTGCATCGCCTTGCAACCCGTGCAGGTGGTGATATGAGTTGGCTTCCTTCCCACCCTTGGCTCTCATGTCGGAGAATACCAGCAGGAGCACTCAACCCTTGGCTCTCCCTCTGGGAGAGCTCTCAGGCGCAGCCTGTCTGAGAGGGCTTTCGCCGCTGTGAACCCTCTCCGGCTTCACTACGTTCAGCCACCTCTCCCAGAGGGAGAGGCAAGCAGGGTGGGCGGGTTTTGTCGATTGGCTACGGAGATGTAGCTATGGCTTTTAGCAACTTGAGGCACCCTCAGTCAGGCTACGCCTGACACCCTTCGGGCCGGTCGCAGGCAAAGCCTGCTCCCCGCTTTGGCTAAAAATGTGCCACTGGCACATTTTCTTAACGCGTCGCGCCCACGCAAGCGAAGGAGCCTTCTGCGGGTCTCCTCCCATGGGGGCGTTGAGCCGAAGGCGATAAGCCATATCAGCCAACCCTC
>JAZSRK010000057.1:0-37642 GCA_045538465.1 Candidatus Limiplasma sp.
GCGGACGGGGGGGGGGGGGGGGGGGGGGGGGCCCCACCGGGGGGGGGGGGGGCCCCCCCCCCCCACAACCCCGCCAAAGGGGTTGAACCCCTTTGGAATCCCGCGCATTGCGCCATTTCATGGCGCAAAAACGGAGAATGATAAAACACCCTTTGATTGTTGGATAGGAGGTGAAACATGGCTTTTTTCAGCAATCTCTTTTCTAAAACACCTCGATTATTGATGATAACAAACTACAAAAGGAAAGCACCGTCTGATAAAGAACTACGAAATTTTCTTTTCTCGCTATCTACCTCAGAATATGAGGAGATTTTTGCGGATTGCGGTTTTCCCATTGACGATGGAAAACGTAAGTTCCTTCCTCATGAAGCGGATGATAAAGCAGCTTTCTATAGTGACCGTTTTTGGGAAATTGTTGGAAACTCAAAACGCTGGATAAATGATTCTACTTCTCCCAATGTTTTTATTGAGAATTTTGGCTTATGTGTTGATACGCTAACAAAACTATGTTTCTTAGAAAAATACCTCATATTCTATGCCCCTTTGCCAACAGATCAGCTAAATCAATTATCTAAACAAAAGGCTGACCTTGAGATTAAGATGTTGCATAGAGCATGGGATTCTGAACTAAGAAAAATTGATAAATTAGCAACAGAAAAAAGTCGAGAAAAACATCTTGCAGATTTCTTTCTCTCTTTTGAAAAGCTCAAACCACAATTGTCAAAAGAAACCATTTCCAGAATAGAAACGTTAAAGCGGCAATCATCTCAAATTAATGTTCAAGATATTGCAATACCAGAGAAGCCAAAACCAGTATTTGATTCAGCAAATGAAAAGAAATTGTTGAGCGAATACAAATCAGCAGAAGATGAATTAGAGCGACATTTTGCCCGAATACAATTATTCCAGTTTTACTATAAATACCGTCACGAACGCATTTATCTTGAAAGATGCATGGCATTGTGCCAAGAGGATATTGCTAGTTTGCCAATTCTGGATCAATTAACAAGGCAAAAATGTGAACTAGCTTATCGAAATCACTGTCGATACTTTACGCCCACAAAATCCGAAAAGACACGTCACGACTTAGAAATGAAAAAAGGATTTATTGGTCGTATAGAGGCTTTTGACAAGCTAATTATGATTCATCAAAATGCAAAAGAATATGAACTTGCTATACAGTACTGTGAGGCTGCAATCAAACATTCAAAAGAGCATCTTTCCGAATTCTCGAATTATCAAGAGAAGAAGGATCGGCTTATGAGGAAAAAGGAAAAGCTAAAGAACTAATCCTTTCCTTATTGCTAAAGCAACTTGACCATTATGTAAATTATGTTTACCCTGCTCCTCCGTCTCCCCCCATTTCTCCACCCAATCCCCGCTTACTTGCGGGGTCTGGGGTGTCCCCAGCGTGGGAAGGGGGTAAGGGAGTCCAGAGGACATAGGGGGACCGGTACGGGGTCCCCCTTGCCCTCTGGCCCAGCGGAGCGATCCCCCCAATAAAATCCCTCCGTCAGCCCTTCGGGCTGCACCTCCCTTTCGCAAGGGAGGCCATATCCAACCCCCGGCAACCGTCCGGGGGTCATACAGGGGCACCCCCCTGCAAGAAAGAAAGAAGGCGCAGCATTATATGATTCGTACCGACATTCGTAACATCGCCATCATTGCCCACGTTGACCACGGCAAGACCACCCTCGTTGACGAGATGCTCAAGCAGGGCGGCGTGTTCCGTGAAAACCAGCAGGTAGCCGACCGTGTAATGGACTCCGGCGACATTGAGCGTGAGCGCGGCATCACCATTCTGGCCAAGAACACAGCCATCCGCTACGGCGATACCAAGATCAACATTGTAGACACCCCCGGCCACGCCGATTTCGGCGGCGAGGTAGAGCGTGTGCTGAAGATGGTGGACGGCGTTCTTTTGCTGGTGGACAGCTTTGAAGGCCCCATGCCCCAGACCCGTTTCGTGCTCAAGAAGGCCCTGAGCCTGAAGCTGCCGGTGCTGGTGGTGGTCAACAAGATCGACCGCCCCGATGCCCGCTGCTCCGAAGTGATCGACGAGGTACTGGATCTGTTTATCGAGCTGGGCGCAGACGAAAGCGCGCTGGATCGCCCCATCATCTATGCCAGCGCTCGCAAGGGCGTTGCCACGCTGGATCTGGATCAGCCCGGCGAGAATTTGAAGCCCCTGTTCGATACCATTCTGGAGTACATCCCCGCCCCCGAAGGCGACCCCGATGGCCCTGCCCAGGCGCAGATCTCCACCATCGACTACAGCGATTATGTAGGCCGCATCGGCATTGGCCGCGTTACTCGTGGTACCCTCAAGGAGGGCAGCATGGTGGTCAAGACCAACTACGAGCAGGAGGGCGTTATCAGCCAGCCCCTGCGCCTCAGCGCCCTGTATGTGTTTGACGGCCTGAAGCGCGTGCCTGCCACCGAGGCTTCCATGGGCGATATCGTTGCTATGAGTGGTATTGAAGACCTGTCCATTGGCGACACCGTGTGCGCCCCCGAAGCCCCCGAAGCACTGCCCTTTGTGCGCATTTCCGAGCCCACCGTCACCATGACCTTCTCTGTCAACAACAGTCCCTTTGCCGGCCGCGAGGGTGAGTACGTCACCAGCCGTCACCTGCGCGCCCGCCTGTTTAAGGAGCTGCAGACCGATGTTTCCCTGCGTGTCAACGAGACCGACAGCCCCGATGCCTTTGAGGTACGCGGCCGCGGCGAACTGCACCTGAGCATCCTGATCGAGAACATGCGCCGTCAGGGCTACGAGTTCCAAGTATCTAAGCCGCAGGTGCTCTATAAGGAGATCGACGGCGTAAAGTGCGAGCCCATCGAGCGCATGGTGGCTGATGTGCCTCAGGCCTACGCCGGCGCTGTGATCGAAAAGCTGGGTCGCCGCCGCGGCATTTTGGAAAGCATGCACGGCATGGATCGTGTGCGTCTTGAGTTCCTCGTGCCCAGCCGCGGTCTGTTCGGCTACCGCAGCGAGTTTATGACCGATACCCGCGGCGAGGGCATCATGTCCTCCGTGTTTGAGCGCTACGAGCCGGTAAAGGGCGATATTCCCCACCGCAATCTGGGCGCCCTCGTCTGCCATGAAGACGGCGAAGCCACCTCCTATGGCCTGTTCAACACGCAGGAGCGCGGCACCCTGTTCATTGGCGTGCAGACCCCTGTCTACAAGGGCATGATCTGCGGACAGAACGCCCGCCCCGACGATCTGGTGGTCAATGTTTGCAAGCAGAAGCATGTTACCAACATGCGCAACTCCTCCGCCAGCGAAGACAGCCTGCGCCTCATCGCTGTGCATCCCCTCACGCTGGAGGAATGCCTCGAGTTTATCGATGATGATGAGCTGCTGGAGATCACCCCCAAGAGCCTGCGCATGCGCAAGCGGATCTTGGGACACGAGGAGCGCGCCAGAGCTGCTTTCCGTGCGAAGGGCTAAGATCTTTGCAGAGTTACATTCCCACGCTAGGAGGTACCACCCATGAAACACACATTCTTCATCCGTCTCATGTGCCTGCTTCTGTGCCTGTGTATGCTGCCCATCAGCGCACTGGGCTATGGCGAGGTGCCGGTCTATCCCGACCCTGTTACCCATGCGGATATCGACCTTTACTTCGACTTTTTCCCCGAAGCTTTTCCCGATCAGTCCGCAGCCGATTTTCAGGGCTGGGCGACTTTTCTGAACAAGTTAGGCTTCAAAGGTCAGTTGGATGTGCAAAACCCGCTGACCGATAAGGTGCGCGCATGGTTTGACGGCGGTCTGTATATGAACGACAGGCTGGTCATACCGTTCCAGACGGATGTGTATTTCACCTTCCGCTATCTGAAGTCTTTGGCGCTGAAGGATGAGAGCATCTTCTTTAAGATGGAGAACTTTTTCGAGTTTATGATGAAGTTCTGCTACTACATGGATATGCCTACCAACTACATTGCCTTGGGCATGTACCCGGAGGCCACGCTGGATATGCGCGACCGCTTCTACACCCCGCTGGCCGAGCTGTGCAAGGGCACCGGCGACCGTGTAGTGCCCTATGACGACCTGTACGACCTTTGCCTCAGCTGGGAAGATATGTACCTTGCAGATGAGACCGATTACTACAAGATCTACTATTTCCTCACTTGTCTTTTGTACCGCGTAGGCATCAACAATGATGTATACGATCAGATCGGCATGCTCACCTCTTGGCTGGATATGCTGGATCCTGAATGCGCAGGTCTCATCATTACCGAAAAGAACGGCGTGGAGACCTATACCATCGGCGAGTATGTGGTTTTCACCAGAGATGTGACCAGCAGCCGCAACTTCACCCTCACCCTGCCGGATGAAAACGGCAACCTCTTGACTGTTACCAGCCAAGAGACCATCAAGGATACCTGGACTGGCGACGATTGGGTGATGAACCTGAACATCACCTTGGCCCCCGAAGATGTAGGGGAAGAGCCTGAAAAATTTCTGAACGTGACCCTTGATATGCGGAACATCCCCCTGCGCGAGTTGTACCAGACCAACGGTCTGATCACTTTTACGGCCGAAGGCACCGCATTGGAGGAGCCGGTCGAGATCAGTGCGGAACTATTCATGCAGCGTACCGATATCAAATTACCCAATGAGACGCGCATCTATCTCTCTCCCCTCCACCCGGAGACCGGCAAGAAGATGATGAGCATCAAGCTGGTGCTCAAGCTAAGCGAACTGCCCTTTACCGTTTTACAGGAGCGGGATTATCTCCATCAGGAAGACTTCTTCCACCTGAACGATGAATACCTGGAGCGCATTAAGGAAGACTACATCCCATCACTAGGATTCAGCTTTTTGCCAGTGATAGCCGAGATGCCCGCAGGCGTTATCAACGATATACTGCGCTTTGCTGATGAGACCGGTATACTCGTATCCATGGGCATTGAATGAGCCCCGCCCCTGCAAAAGAAGGAGTACCCATGAACCAATACCTTGAAAAGAAAAGCCAAAATCCCCTCTATCAGCAGCTGATGCTGCGGCTTAAGAACGACATCCGCGCAGGCATCTACCCGGCCGGGGGACGCATCCCCTCCGAGCAGCAGCTGTGCGATACCTACAACGTTAGCCGCGTGACCGTGCGAAAAGCCATTTTAGACCTTGTACAAGAAGGGCTGCTGGTGCGCAAGCAGGGCAAGGGCACCTTTGTAGCCGTGCAGCGCTTGCAGCGGGATCTTCGGCACATTACCAGCTTTAGCGAGGCCTGCGCCCAACGTGGCCAAAAGGCAGAGACCCGCTTTATATCCGCCCAGCTGACAGATGCTTCTTCGGAGGAAGCACAGCTGCTTGGCCTTACCGATGGCGAACAGGTTTTTGAACTGATCCGCCTGCGCATGATCGACGGCGAACCGGTAATGCTGGAAGTAAACCGCTTTCCCGCCGCCTTCGCCTACCTGAAAGACGAAGCATCGGAACATTCCCTCTATGGGTGTCTACAGACCCACGGGATCATTCCCACCTCTGCCCAGCATGATATTTCTTTAGGTTATGCCACCCCCATGGCTGCCAAATATCTGGGCACCGAACCCGGCAACGCTCTATTGCTGCTGGATGAGCTGATCCACGACCAGCACGGTCAGCCCCTGCACCTGAGCCGCCAATGGATCCGAGGGGACAAATTCACCTTCCGGATCTAAGCAGAAACAAGCGCCCCCACCGGGAATGACAGCAGCGAGACTGCCGCCCCGGCGGGGGTTTCTAAATGAATACGATCGCTGCAAAGATGACTGTCTTCTTGTAGCGGTGTTGATAGAAAGGAACCAAAACATTGAGTACATCCAAATTTGCTCTCTTTGTTGATCTGGAAAACTGCGGTGCCAAGGTGGCTACCCTACAGAGCGTGCTGGAGAAGGTAAAGATGCGCGGCGATATTCTGCTGGGCAAGGTATACGGCTATACCGACCGCTACAGCGACTTAAAGGAAGTGCTGCTTTCCAACACCTTTACCGTCGTACCCAGCCTACGCCACGGCATCAGCCAGAAAAACCACGCCGACATCCTTCTGGTATTGGATGCCCTTGAAGTGGCTTTTACCAACCCACTGATCGACAGTTTTTGCATTGTGAGCGGCGACAGCGATTACACGCCGCTGGTGGGTCGGCTAAAGAGCATGGGCAAGTTTGTTTTGGGCATCAGCCGCAGCGAAGCTGCCAGCAATATTTTCATCAATGCTTGCAACGAGTTTCAATTTCTCGAAAACGTTGCGCCCCGCTCCAGCGGCAAAGTGCCTGCCCATAAAAAGGCTGCTGAAAAAGAACCTTTGGACTTACAGGAGCTCAACAAGCTGCTCTGCGGTATTTTAGAAGAGCAGACCGACAAAGACGAACTCTACGCCAGCGAGTTAAAAGGCGTGCTTCTGCGCCTTCGCCCTGATTTTAACGAGAAAGATTTCGGCTGTGCCACTTTCTTTAAGCTGCTGGACAAGTTAGGCAAGCAATTCGGCATGCTGCGTACCCGCAACGATAATTTTAACGTAATGGTCTCTCTGGCCCAGACCGGCAAGGAGACCGCTCCCATCCTGACCAAGGACAACTGGATCGCCCTGCTGGCCGAGCAGCTTGAGCGCTACAGGGATGACGGCTTCGACCGCATCAACCCCAGCATACTCAAAGCCGATCTGCAATCCGCTTTCCCCGATTTTTCTGAGAAGGCTCTAGGCTTTAAGCGTTTCAGCGATCTATTGAAAGCGCTGGAAAAGGAGAAGCTGGTGAAGGTGGAAATGGATGAGCAGAAGACCATGCTGATCCAGCTGCTTCATTGGACGCCTGCTGGGCGGTAGGTGATAATTCGCGCAAGTTTCTTGCAAACCCCCATCAAAAAACTCCCCCCGGAACACCCGAGGGGAGTAAAAACGCAACCATCGACCATCACTTGGTCAAACGGATCACATTCCAGCTCAAAGCCGGCAGCTCAATCTCCAGCTTGCCGCCATCCAGCATGCCGCCCTTGCCCTTAGCAGGAGCCACGTTATCAGGGTCAGCTTCGGTGTTGATGGCCTTCACATCATCATGATGGAGCACGATATGCTCGGCGATCTTCAAGTCACCAAAGGCACGCAAATCGCCTTCCAGCAGGATACTGTCCTGCATGTCGCGGTTCACGGCGAAGATGGTCACGGAACCGTCATCGGCGATGGTAGCGGTGCCATCCACCAGCGGCACCTGCTCGTAGTCGGAGCAGTCGTAGGTGGGGCTGTCGATGACCGGGCGCAGAGCAGTGCCGCGGCCGTACTTGCTGGCATGCATCAGGGGCCAGTAGATGGTCTGAGCCCATACGCCGCCGCCGTTGCGGGTCATAATGGGCGCAATAACGTTGACCAGCTGGGCAAGGCAGGCCACCTTCACACGGTCGGCATTCTTGAGGAAGGTGATCAGCATAGCGCCCACCAGCAGCGCATCCTCAAAGTTGTAGATGTCTTCCAGCAGGGGCAGGGCACGGTTCCACTTGTCCTGCTTCCAGATCTCCTTATCCTGCTCGTTGGAGTGATACCATACGTTCCACTCGTCAAAAGACAGGTTGATCTTCTTCTTGGAATGCTTGCTGCCGCCCACGGCATCGCAGATGGCCACCACGGTCTTGATAAAGCCATCCAGGTCCATGTTGCGGGCGAGGAAGTCGGGGGTGTTGTTGGTCTGGTTGCCGTAGTAGCGATGCAGGCTGACGTAATCGATCTGGTCGTAGCACTGGGTGAGCATCTCGTATTCCCAAGTGCCAAAGGTGGGCATCTGGAAAGAGGAGGAACCGCAGGCCACCAGCTCGATGGAGGGATCCACCCATTTCATCATCTTACCGGCTTCGCTGGCTGCACGGCCGTACTCGTAAGCGGTCTTCTGACCCATTTGCCAAGGGCCGTCCATTTCGTTACCAAGGCACCACAGCTTGATGCCGAAGGGGTCTTTGGCACCGTTCTTGATGCGCAGATCGCTCCAGTAGCTGCCGCCGGGATGGTTGGCGTACTCCACGATATTGCGGGCGGCATCTGCGCCGCGGGTGCCCAGATTGATGGCGTACATCACTTCGGTATCGGCTTTTTTGGCCCAATCCACAAATTCATGCAGACCCACTTCGTTGGTCTCGGTGGTAAACCAAGCCAGATCCAGCCGCTTGGGGCGCTGGTCACGGGGGCCGATGCTGTCTTCCCAGTTGAAGCCGGAAACAAAGTTGCCTCCGGGGTAACGGGTCACAGGCACGCCCAGCTTGCGCACCATGTCGATCACGTCTTGGCGGAAGCCATTCTCGTCGGCGGTGGGATGGGTGGGCTCGTAGATGCCGCCATAGACGGCGCGACCCAGATGCTCAATAAAGGAACCGTACAGGCGGGGATCGATCTTGCCGATGGCAAAATCCTTATCCATGATCATGGTAGCTTTTTTCATGGGGTTTCCTCCGTTGCTTTTGTTTGGAATTGCGTTATGCAAGCACATGGCTTTTATCTGAGTATACATGAGCGGCGTAAGGATTTCAAGAGGCCTGTGCATACCTTTGTTGACTGCCTGCTATTTGTCTGACAGCAATCTGACGATCTTTTCAGGCAGAAATGTGCTATAATGTTCTTGTGCGTAGATGATCCCCTCTGCTGATCAAAACGCACGCCTGGCCGATGGATCGCGCCTCGTGGGAGGATGCACCCGGCAGGCACAAAACCAACAACAAACCCCGCGGTATGCTGCGATTCTCTCCTCTGTGCTTCGGCGCAGAACAAAGAAGGAGGCTCCCGAAGATGAAAGGCTACATCCGTACAGCGGCAGTCAGCCTGCCGGTACACCTTGGCGATGTTTGCGCCAACGAAACTGAAATCACCATTTCCATGGAAAACCTGCGCATGCAAGGCGTGCAGCTGGCAGTGTTTCCCGAATTGTGCCTATCGGGCGCTACCTTGGGCGATCTTTTCCGTCAGCCGCTGGTGGTGGAAAGCTGCCGGGATGCGCTTTTGCGCTTGGCAAAGAAGACCGGCGATATGGCGGTGGTGGTAGGTCTGCCTATCAAGGAAGGGCATCGCCTGTACAATGCGGCCGCTGTATTGCAGAACGGGCAGGTAAAGGGCTTGGTAGCCAAAAAGACCCCCGGCGGCGCTTTGGGCGATGACCGTTGGTTCAGCCCTGCAAGCGAGCTGCCCCCGTTCATGCCCCGCAGTATTGCGCAGGAAACCACTGGCCTGCCCCCTATTGTGAGCCAGCAGCTTTTCAAACTGGGCGACGCGACCTTTGCCATTTGCTTTGGCAGCGATGCCGCCAGCCCCATGCCTACCGATGCGGCCGCTGTACAGCTGGGCGCTGATGTGATCGTCTGTCTGGATGCAGTCAATGCGCTGGCTGGCAGCCATGCCATGCGCCTTACCATGCTGCAAGCCCAGAGCACCCGGTACCACGCTGGTTATGTCTATACCTGTGCCGGCTTTGGCGAAAGCACTGCCGATCTGGTTTTTGATGGCTGGTGCGGCATCGTGGAAAATGGCAAGCTGCTTGCGCAGGGCGAACGCTTTGCGGTGACCGGCAGCAAGGCCATTGCCGATATCGATGTGGAACGCATGCAGTTTAAGCGCATGCAGGATGCCGCCTTCCGCAAAAATACAGGCTGCGGTCATCCTCATGCAAAGCCTGTCATGACCCTGCCGCTGGATGCTCCAGCCCCGGCGCAGCTGCCCCTTTTGCGAGCCATCGATCCCATGCCCTTCATCCCCAAGAATGAGGATGCTGCCCAGCGGCTTGACGAGATCATCCATATCCAGACCACAGCGCTGATGACCCGCCTGAAAGCCATCTGGTGCAAGGATATCGTTATCGGCATCAGCGGCGGTCTGGATAGCACCATGGCGCTTTTGATCGCCGCACGGGCTTTTGACCAGTTAGATCTTCCCCGCACGGGCATTCATGCCATCACCATGCCCGGCATGGGTACCGGCCAGCGCACCAAGAGCAATGCCGACCGCCTGATGGAAGCCCTCCGGGTGGAAGCCTCCGAGATCGACATTAAAGCATCGGTGTACCAACATTTTGCCGATATCGACCACGATGAGAACGTGCACAATGCCGTGTATGAGAATGCACAGGCACGCGAGCGCACCCAAATTCTGATGGACTATGCCAACAAAGTGAACGGCATCGTGCTAGGCACCGGCGATATGAGCGAGATCGCGCTGGGCTACTGCACCTACAACGGCGACCACATGAGCATGTACAACCCCAACTGCACCCTGCCCAAGACCCTGATGCGGGCCTTGGTGAAGCACATGGGCGAGACCTGCTTCAGCGGCGATGTACAGACCGTTTGCAACGATATTCTGGATACCCCCGTCAGCCCCGAACTTTTGCCCAACATTACCGGCGAATTGACCCAGCGCACCGAGGATATACTGGGCGACTATGCTCTGCACGACTTCTTCCTCTACCACCAGCAAAGCGGCGGTGCAAGCCCTGAAAAACTGCGTATGCTGGCGCTGCAAGCCTTCCAAGGCGCATACGATGAAGAAGTGATCGACAAGCAGCTGCGCACCTTTGTAAGCAAGTTCTACACCCAGCAATTCAAACGCAACTGTGCGCCCGATGGTCCCAAAGTGGGCAGCGTGGGTCTCAGCCCCCGCGGCGCCTGGCAGATGCCCAGCGATCTGTGCGCCAACCTTTGGAAGGCAGAATTGAAGGGGTAATAGAAGTTCTACAAACAAAATAGTATTCAAAACACAAGGCCTCCGGTCGCGGTATGCGACCGGAGGCCTTTGTATTATTGGGAATTAGGTGCGCTTTTTACGCTTGCTGATGCCATAGCCCAGAAGCAGCAGACCCAGACCAGCGCCGCTGCCCAACATCAAGGTGCTCAGCATGCCCACAGGCGTATCATCGCCGGTATCGGGAACTCTGGTGTTCACGATGGTGTAGCCGTTGGCCGCATGCGGTGCCTCTTGCATGTCGGGGGTCAGGTACGTTACGGTGAAACCATCCATGGGTACTTCCACCACAGTGTATACCGCTTGCTCGCCTTCGTATACCACCGGCAGGTTCTTGAACTCGTACCAACCGTCATCATCGGGGGTCGGCGTTCCCTTGTTCATCAAGGTACCATTGCAGTACAGATGCAGGGTGATGGCGGGCTTGGGCTGTCCATCGGGAATGCCGTTCCAGATCTTGCGTACACGGATGCTGGTAGCCGCTCTGTTGATGATGGTACCGCCATCGTATACCATATTGCTCTCGCTTTCATGCTCGCCTTCGTTTACATAGATGGTCATAAAGCCATCCATGTATTTTTCCTTCACAGCATAGGTGAGCGGCGTGCCATCATCGCTGTACATGGGCAGGTTAGCGTAGCTGTAAGTATCGCCGTCGTTGCTGTAGACGGGCTGCGATTCAAGCTTTTCACCGTTGGCGTACAGAACCAGTTCGATCGTGCCGCCATAACCGCCTTCCCACACCTTGGTAACGGACAGGGAAGTGGTCTTGCGGGTGTTCTCGAATGCAACAGCTGCGCCTTCTTCAGGCAGTGTGCCCTCGGCTGCATTGCCATCCTGCCCATTGGTCTTTACGGTGTAGGCAATGTTCTCAACTTCCTCGACCTTATACTGAGTGCCGGGCAGCGTGTTGCTGATAACTGCGCTCTCGCCGTCCTTCAGGGCGATGGTACCGCCGCTGACCAGCGACTGAGCTTCTCCGACCTGAGTGCCGGAGGCATCCGTTACGGTGTAGGTAAAGGTGTCGGTGCACTCGCTGCCATCGGCGTTGGTCAATTCTACCTTGAAGGAGAAAGCTGTATCGGTATTACTGCCGACGACGGTCTTGGAGATGGTCAAAGGTGCAAACTTAACGTTGCGGAATACGATCTCATCCGCCGCTTCGCCGTCTGCCTCGCATTCGGACGTTACGGCCAGCGTGCCGTTGCGGTTGTCTGCGATGGTTACGGTAATGGTGTATTCCGTATCATCTGCCTTGATGGTGTCGCTGGTGGCAGTCGCTTCCTTCACGGTGTAGACGATCTCGCCCACGTCTTCAAGGGTGTAGGGAATTGCATCAAAGGTGATGGTTTCGCCAACATTCTCCTTGGTCTGCAGCACGTTGCCGTCTTCATCGATCAATTCGAAGCTGAATACCTGATCGGCTTCCGGCGTCTCGTCGTTGACCAGCTTCTGAGCGGTCAATGCCAGCTCGCCCTCTGCCTCGTAGGTGTTATCGAAGGCAAAGCCGCCAGCGGGCATCCCAGTAGGCGTAACGAGCATGGTGCCGTCGCCGTTATCGGTGACCGTTACGCTGAACGCATACTCCGTATCATCCAGCGTGTAGCCGGAGCCGGTGGTGCTGGACTCGATCACCTTGTACTGATAAGTCTTGCCGGCATCGTCTTCGGTATAGGCAAGATCTTCGAAGGTAAAGGTCCCGTTATCGTTCTGGACGGTCTGCAGGGGGTTGCCTTCGCCATCCAGCAGGCGGAAGCTGAACAGCGCATCCTCATCCGCTGCGGGAGCTTCGCCATTAACGGTCTTGCTGCCGTTCAGCGCCAGAGAGCCGCTGGCTTCATAAGTGTTGCTGAACACGATGTCGTCTACGGACAGACCGGTCACTTCTGCGGTCTTAACGGTCACTTCTGCGGTCAGGTTGCCCTTACCGTCATCCACGATGAGCACCTGAATGGTGTATACCGTCTCGTCGTAGGTATAACCGGCAGCTGCTGCGTCGGTCTTTTCCTTCAGCGTGTAGGTGAACTGCATTCCAGCATCGTCCTCAGTGTAGACGATGGGATCGAACACCACGTTGCCGTCGGCATCATTGGTGACTGTCTGGGTGGCCAGATTTGTACCGCTCAATTCGAAGCTGAACTGATCTGCTGCCAGTGCACGGCCGTCCAGTTCTTTGGTAGCGGTGAAGTCTACTCGCGTTTCTGCTTCGTAGATATTCACAAAGTCAAGCGCCATCGGGTCGTCGAAGTCATCCAGCACAGTAACGGACAGAGTACCATCGCCGTTATCTGCTACATTGACCTTTACGGTGTACTCGTTGGTATCCACCGTGATGCCTTCGCCATCCTCGCTGGTTTCCTTTACGGTATAGATGTGTTCGCCCAGCATGGAATCATCCGTGCCGATCACTTCATATTCGATCGTATCGAACGTGATGCGTCCGGTCACATCGCTGGTACCGCTGACCACCTCAGTGCCATCTTCGAACACGCCGAAGGTAAAGGCGTCGTCATCGTTCAAAGCGCGGCCATCAATGGTCTTATTGCCCTTGAAGGTGATCTCGCCAGTGGCCTCATACTGCTCGTAAGTGTTGACCAGTTCGATCTCAGCAACTTCATCCTTGCTGATGGTTGCCGTGCCTTCGGTGGTGCTGCTGCCCGCGATGAACACATAGCCAGCGATCAGACCTTCAGCGTTGGTCTCGGTCACGGTATACACAGTCTCTACGGGGATATTCTCAATGACATATTCGCCATCGGCATTGAAATCGGCGTAGGTAATGGTGGTTTCCGTGGTTCCATCGCTGATGGTGAAGCTCAAGCCAGACAGGTCAGCATCGACGGGCGTTCCTTCGAAGGTCTTGGTGATCTTCAGGCTGCCAACATCCTGCGTATAGGTGTTCGTAATGGCGACCTCAGCGGTGCCACCCTTCTCCACTTCAGCAGTGCTGCCGCTTCCGGTTACGACCAGCGTATAGTTGGTCACAGCTGCGCTGGCTTCGTCTTCGGTCACGGTGTATTCGCCTACGGGCAGGTTGTCCAAGGTGTACGCACCATTCTCGAAGTCAGCATAAGTTACAGTCTCACTATAGCCATCCGGGCCAGTGATGGTGAAACTCAGACCAGACAGGTCAGTATCGGCGGGTGCCCCTTCGAAGGTCTTGGTGATCGTCAGGTTGCCAACATCCTGTACGTAGGTGTTCTCAATGGTGACATCAACTGTATCGTCCTTGGGCACCTGTACGGTTGCATCGTTACCAGTGACAGTCAGCGTGTAGTTGGTCACAGCTGCGCTGGCTTCGTCTTCGGTCACGGTGTATTCGCCTACGGGCAAGTTGTCCAAGGTGTACACACCATTCTCGAAGTCAGCATAAGTTACAGTCTCACTATAGCCATTCGGGCCAGTGATGGTGAAACTCAGACCAGACAGGTTGGCATCGGCGGGCGCGCCATTAACGGTCTTGGTGATCTTCAGGCTGCCAACATCCTGCGTATAGGTGTTCGTAATGGCGACCTCAGCGGTGCCACCCTTCTCCACTTCAGCAGTACTGCCGCTTCCGGTTACGACCAGCGTATAGTTGGTCACAGCTGCGCTGGCTTCGTCTTCGGTCACGGTGTATTCGCCTACGGGCAAGTTGTCCAAGGTGTACACACCATTCTCGAAGTTAGCATAAGTTACAGTCTCACTATAGCCATCCGGGCCAGTGATGGTGAAGCTCAGACCAGACAGGTCGGCATCGGCGGGCGCGCCAACGACGGTCTTGGTGATCGTCAGGCTGCCAACATCCTGCGTATAGGTGTTCGTAATGGCGACCTCAGCGGTGCCACCCTTTTCCACTTCAGCAGTGCTGCCGCTTCCGGTTACGACCAGCGTATAGTTGGTCACAGCTGCGCTGGCTTCGTCTTCGGTCACGGTGTATTCGCCCACGGGCAGGTTGTCCAAGGTGTACGCACCATTCCCGAAGTCAGCATAAGTTACAGTCTCACTATAGCCATCCGGGCCAGTGATGGTGAAGCTCAGACCAGACAGGTCAGCATCGGTGGGCGCGCCAACGACGGTCTTAGTGATCTTCAGGCTGCCAACATCCTGCGTATAGGTGTGGGTAATACTTACCTCAGCGGTGCCATCCTTCTCCACGGCTGCAGTGCTGCCGCTGCCGGTGATGATCAGCGAATAGTTGGCTACTGCTGCGCTGGTGGCGTTTTCAGTTACGGTATACGTACCCACAGGCAGATCGCTCAGGGTATATACACCATTGGTGAACTGGGCATACGTTACGGTCTCATTGTAGTTGTTGGGGCCGGTAATGGTGAAGGTAGCACCAGCGGGCACGGTGTTGCCGGTGGCCGTCTTGGTGATCTTCAGGCTGCCGCTATCCTGCGTGTTGGTAACGGTAGAGCCGTCCTGAGACACAGTGCCGGTATAGCCGGTGTAGCCAGCGGTTTCCTGAACGGTATACTCGGCCTCGGTAAAGACGACCACGCCGTCCTTTTCCACGTTGACCATGTTGGGCAGGTTGACGAACTTCACCTTCCACGGTTCATATTCGTAACCAGCAATGGCGTTGCCGGTGGGCGCCGTATCTGCCGTACCATCCAAAGTGACGGTCTTGCCGGTAGCGGTGCCGTTTAGGAGCAGCTCAAACGTGACCGTTGCATTGACAGGGGCCGCAGCGGTACCGTCGATATTGCTCCAAACTTTTTCAAACTCTGCGCTCACGTCATTGAGCGTATTGTCAAATTCGATATCATCCACTGTCACGGTAGAACCGGTACCATCCTGTACCTCGATAATGCTGGCGACCAAGGTGCCGTCGTAGATGTAATTGCCATCTCCATCGACGGGATAATCGAACTTCACATGCACATAGAAGGTGTTCAGATCTTCAGCGTAGTTGTTGGTGTTGTCAGGTACTTCATAGAGCATGAACCACTGATCGCCGATCGCATTCGCATTAAACACGATCTCACCGAAGTTGATAGCACTGCCATCATTATTGACTGTTGCAGCAATACTATCGGCTTCATCATTCGTAGGAGCCTCCAGAAGCTCCCAATCGTCGGTAGTGGGCACATCGGAAGGAGCCTCAGGTTCTACCAGACCGGAAGCGCCAAACTTACCGCCCCCACCGTTGGGTGCAGAAGTGCTCGAGATGACAAACTGGAATACTTCATCCGTCGCAGGTACGCCGTCCACAAGCTTGGTGCCGGGAATGGTGAAGGTGCCCTCAGCGCTGAAGGTATTCTCCACGTAGATATCGATCATATATTCAGAATTGATATCGTACTCCAGCGTACCGCTCATGGGAGAGCTATCCTCTGCAACAGCCTGAGTGTAACCGGCGCAGTCTTCCTCTACCAGCTGGTAGCGAGTGCCTACAGGCATGCCAGCCAGAGTCACATATTCGCTGCCGCTCAGAGTAAACTCATACACGCCGCCATTGCTATTGATGTAGTCATCCGTATATTCCCAAGTCTCAGGATCAAGAATGCACAGCGGCATGGTGAGCGGTTCACCCTGCGGATCGGTCAAGGTGAGCTGGAAGCTGAAATCCTGCTGAGCACGGGGATCATCAACATCCAATTCATTACCTGCGTGATCCAGCACCACTTTGTTGATGTTGATAACAGCAGTGTAGTCGTTGTTAAAGACCACCGCATTGTTGCCGCGCTGGATGGTGCCCTCTGCATCGCCTTCGATGCTGGGTACATAGTAGGGCTCAGGCGTTTCTTCGATGGTGTATTCCATGCCGATGGGCAGACCGATCAGCTGGATGTTCTCATCGTGAGCCAGATAAACGGTATAGACACCATCTTCGGCTGTCAGCGTTTCCGTAGCGCCGTCTACCAAGCAGTCGATATCCTCGGTATAAGGCTGACCATTGCGGGTGAAGGTGATCTGGAACTCGAATTCGAGCGAAGTATCCTCATACTGCTCATACTTGGTCAGCGACAGCATACCAAGGGCAGCATTGGTAATGGTGGTACCGTTCTCGTCGGTCACCTTGCTGCTGGCGTAGCCGGGTACTTCCTGCTCCGCTACGGTGTATACGTAGGGCTCGTTGGTGGCTTCGTCGAAGGAGGGCAGATTTTCGAAGGTATACGTCCACTCATCCGAATCGGCGGCACCGGTGATCTGGAAGTTGGTATAGTCCGTCATGGGCTGACCGTTCTGCATCAGCGTTACGATGATGGACTCCGGACGCAGACCGTACTGGTTGCTGTTATCCAGCCACTTCTTAGAAACGGTGAACTCGGTCTCGTTGCTATAGGTATTATCGAAAGTGATACCCTCGGCAGGCAGATTGTCGGTAATGGTCAGGGTACCATCGCCGGCATCCACGATGTTCAGGGTAATGGTGTGGATGGTGCTGTCGTAGGTATAACCTGCAACGCCGCTGTTGCGCTCGGATACCTTGTAGGTCTTGGTGCCCACATCATCCAAGGTGAAGTACAGGGGCGAGAAGGTGATGCTGCCATCTGCTGCGTTGGTGGCAGACTGGAGGGCATAGCCGGATTCATCCATCAGCATGAAGGTGAACTGATCGGCTGCCAGCTCCTTGCCAGTCAGGTTCTTGGTAGCAGCAAAGCTGTACTCGCCGCTGGCATCGTAGCTATTGGTAAAGGAGGCAGTGCTTTCCTCGTTGGCGGCTACCTGACCGGTAGCGCCGGTGGAGGTGGTGGTAAAGCCGGGGGCTGCTTCCTCGGTGATGGTGTACTGCGTACCATCGGTCAAGTTGGAGAAGGTGATCTTCTGACCATCCTCCAAAGTGAAGGAAACGGTGGAGCCTTGGATGCTTACCGTGCCGGTGCCCTGATCGTAAGCATAGCCGATCTGCTGGGCATCGGTCAGCTGAGCGCCCTCGGCATCGGTCAAAGCCATGGTAAAGTTGAAGACGCTCTGAGAGTTGGCAGTGGCGCCTACCACGGTCTTATCGATGCTGATGCTGCCGGGCTTTACATCGTTGGTAAAGACGGCTTCGCTGCCGGTGGCCGTACCGTTCTTATCCTTCTTGGTGTAGGTGATGGCGGGCACAAGGCGGCCTTGGCCATCATCGGTAAGCACAACAGCTACATCCACGCTGCCGCCATCGTACTCGATGGTGCTATCGCTGCCGGGCAGTTCCTTGATAACATAGTTGACCGTGCCCGCAGACGTGGCGTCGATCTGGCTGAAGCGGATGGAGCCGTCTGCACTGTTGGTAACAGTCTCCACCAAGCTGCCGTTCTTGTACAGACCGAAGGTGAACTCGCCGTCGGTCAGGGTACGCCCATCGAGCTGCTTCTGGGCAGTGATGACGTAGGAACCGGTGGCGGCGTAGGTGTTGGTAAAGGTAAGGAAGGTATTCACATTGGCAGCGATGGTACCGGTCTCCACATCGGTATCCAGCGTCCAGCCGGGATAGGTGCCGATTTCTTTTACTTCGTACTTTACACCGGCGGGAATATTGCTAAGACCGATCGAAGAGCTCCCCTTGATCTTCATGGTGCAGACACCATTGGTAACAACTACATCGTTGTTGCCATGCTTGATGGTGCCGCTCCAAGGCTGATTATCCTTGGTGAAGGACATTTGAACGGTAAACTCTGTATCCTTCGCAATATCGGGTGCGCCGGATACCTGTTTGCTGATCCACAAAGTACCGGGCTTGGAGGTGTTTTGGAATACAGGAGGTGCGGAAAGTTGGCTACCGTACTGAATTCTGTACTTTACGGTAGCAGACAGCTGACCGTCTACATTTTCAACCTTAACGGTCGCCAGATAGGTCGTGTTATCGTATTTGATCGAATTGTCATTACCCTTGACCTCTGTGATCTTGTATACGTATTCGCCTGCCGTATCAAAGGTAATGGCATCAAAGACCACAGCGCCGGATGCACTGTTGCTCTTGGTCTGCGTGGTTGTACCGTCGGGATAGGTCAGCAAGAAGCTGAACTGCTCTGCCTCAGGCACTTCGCCATCCATCAATTTGCTAGCGCGCAGCACAACATCTACACCGGTGATCTCTTCGTTATACTCATTGTAGAACGTAGCGGTAACTGTCTGATTAGAGGGGATGGTGCCTTCCGTATTGGTGGAGTTGACCAGCTCCCAGCCAGAGGGAGTCTCCTCCCAAACCTCGTAGGTGGTGCCTGCGGGCAGGTTGGGGAAGGTAGCCGCTTCACCGTCGTGGAGAGTGAAGGTAAGTACACCGTCTACGATCTCTACATTGGTATCGATCTTTGTCCACTGGGCGGTGAGGGTGTGTGTGCCATCGGCATAGGTGTTCGCAGGAATGGTGACGGTTTTGCCGTCTGTATTCACTGCAAATTCATTTCCAGTTTCATCCACAAAGCCAGCAAAGTTGTAGCCGAAACGCTTAAAGCCATTGGTTACAGTCAAAGCCTCAGCAGGTACACCTTCCATCGGAGACATGGTACCGGTAGCGCCATCACCGGGCAGGAAGTTGAGGGTATAGGCTGCTTCCTTTACTTCCCAGATCCATGTACCGGCATGGCCGCCTTCCTGAAATAGATCTTTATTGGATACCGGTTCTGCAGAGGGGTTGCCCTCCATGACCCAATGACCGGTATAATCGCCAAAGCCATTACCCGGTGCGCCGGGCATAGTATTGCTTGAATGAACTCTTGTTGTATCGGAAATGGTGACCTTATCAAAACAGCTAACGACTGTTTGCGTTGTTCCGAATGTGCCCGTATAGGAACCGACGAAACCTTGGGTATTGACCGCAGGTTGGGAAAGGGCTTTTGATGTATCAAAATTACTGCCAAGAATCAATTCGCGTCCTTCGGGCGGTGCAGAAAACGTCCCGGGAGTAGTTGTATAATTACTGGGCATTTTGCCAAGATAGAACATGTAGCGGAAGTCTGTGCAGCTTTTCGTATTAAAACTGCTTACATCGATCCGCGACATATTGCAGCATTCTGCAAACATGAAACTGAAATTCGTTACTTTGGACGTATCCCAGCCGGACATATCCAAATTCCCCAAGGATGTGCAGCCCTGGAACATACCTGTTAATGAAGTGATATTGGATGTATTGAAGTTAGCAACATTCAATGTCTCAAGGGCATAGCAATTTTTGAACATGTTATTGGCGGTTGTTAATGCCGGGGTTCTCCATTTGCTTATATCAAGATTGTTCAGCGCTTTGCAATCAAGGAACATAGCATTCATGTCGGTAACATTGCTTACATTCCATGTTGAAATATCCAGCGTTTCCATTTGGGTATTACCATTAAACAACTTAGACAACGAGGTCAGGTTGCTGGTATCCATCTTGGAAAGATCTGCTTCTTTCAAATTGGTGAGGCCATCAAACCAGATTGCAGTACCATTAGAAAGTGCATTCGGTTTGAAACCATCAAGCATTTCTATTTTTTCAACACTCGAAATATATGCCCAATTGGAAGGCTGTTGGGACGAACTCCCCCCGGCTTCCTGTTGTGTCAGTCGCCAATAGTTGGTGCCATCCGTAGTAGCAGTAGTATGGATGAAAGCATAATCGAACGTTACCGTATTGCCATCAGTAAGGGTATAAGTCTTGCCATCTTCCGATGTACCACGTAGGAAAGTTAACGTTTTTCCATCCGCTGACAAACGTGCAATCGGCGTACTGGCTGCGATCTCTGCATCGGTCATAGTGTAGTAACCCGTGCTGGGAGAAACGCTGCCCGCAGCTGCCACAAACGACCGCAGACCATCCTGCTCCCGGATCAACTGAGAAGTGGTGGGAGATGCTTCGGACAGTTCGTATTCAATTTCCTCAGGCAGACCTTCGCCGGTAAAGCGCACCTTGAAGGTAAACTCCTGATCGGGGTCTACAACATCGCCTTCAATATGCTTTTCTACCTTCAAATTGCCGGGCTTTGCAGCGTTGGTAAACACAGGGGTCGCATCCGCACCGGTCGCGTCCTTGTATTGCTGCTCAAAGCCGATGGTGCCGTCGCCGTTATCCTTCAAAGTGATGGATACGGTATAGACGGTGTCATCATATTCCAGATCATCATCCGCATTGGCGGGCACGATCTCTTTTATCTCATAGGTAATAACGGCAGGGTTCTCGGGGTCGGCGCTCAGATCATCGCTGGTAAAGGTGAGGTTTTCAAACACGATCTCGCCGTCTGCATTGTTCTTGGCAGTGGCCACAGGGGTGCTGTTGCCCTGCTCGTACAGACCAAACTCAAACTGGTCTGCTGCCAGCGTGCCGCCGTTGAGCACCTTCCAAGCCATTACAGAGGTGCTGCCTTCGGCCGCATATTCGTTTTCAAACTTTACATCGCTTACATCCACCACAGCGCCGGATGCATCCTTGTAGACCACATTGGCGGCAAGGGTGCCATCGCCGTTATCCTCAACGGTAACGGTGGCGGTATATACTGCATCCGAATAGGTGATGCCGCCAGCGCCATCGTTTACTTCGCTCAGCTGGTAAACGAAGGTCTTGCCCACATCTGCGCCGGTATACGAAATGGTGGCGAACTGCACAGCACCGGTGCTTGCGCCATTCTCAGCCTCGCCCGCTTGGTTGAAGCCGGAATAAACCGTGCCGCTGCCGCCCTCAGTGATATCCACCATCTGGAAGGAGAACTGACCCTTGCGCAGTGCGCCGCCATTGAGCACCTTGGTGGCTGCCAGAGAAACGCTGCCGGAAGCGCTGTAAGCATTCACAAACGCTGCCTGAGCGGTCTCGTTGGTAATGATGGTGCCCTCGGCGCCCGCAGCGCTCTGCTGGCTGTAGCCAGCAGCCGAACCTTCGCTTACACGATAGGTGCTTTCGGTGGGCAGGTTTTCTACCAGCAGCTTCTGGTTGCCCTTGAGGGTAAAGGTACTGTTACAGGTGACCGTAGTGGTGGATAGCTCTACCCAGCTGCCGTTCTGCTCTTCCAGCAGGGTGGCAGGGTAAGGATCCATCAGCGGTGCGCCTTCTTTGCCCAGCAGTACCAGTGTGAAGGTAAACTCCTTCTGAGAGCTCTGCTCGGTGCCGCCGCTTACCGCTTTGCTGATCTCCAGCGCGCCGTAAGGGCTGTAGGTATTGATGATATCGTAGCTGCTATCGTCGTAGGTGGGCACGTAGCCGGATACATAATTTTCGGTAACGGTATATTCATACTCGCGGCCGCCGGCTTCGTACTTATCCAGATCTTCGATCTTCCAAACCCAATCGCCGTTGCTGTTGGGCTTTACCTGCATGCTCTTGATGCTCTCGCCATCGCGGAGCAGATTTACCATGATGTATGCAGGGCGGGTATTGGCCATATTGTCGTTATCTACCCAATACTTGTGCCCTTCGATGGTCACTTTTTCGTTCAAGTGGGTATTGGTAATGGTGTACTCGGTATCACCGGTATTCTTGACGGTATAGGTGTAACCCTCGATGGGTTCCTCGGTAAAGGTGTAGAGGTAGGGCGTGCCATTCTCGTCCACCACATCCACCTGCAGGAAGGTGTACTTCCACTCGTTGCCCTCATTCAGCTCTGCGGTGAGGGGCGCGCCATCTGGATCCTCTACAGGGCTGAAGGCACCGTGGGTGCCCACGGGCTTGCGCATCAAAGTAACGGTGGCAGCATCGGGGCGCAGACCATCGTGGTCGTTATCGTCGTTCCATACCTTTACTACGCTCACCTGTCCGGGAATGATGCCCACACGGGTATAGTCGTTGCGGGTCATCTTGCGGTGGGAGGCGCCAATGCTGCTGGCATCGCTCTGGGTAGAGATGATGCGGGCATTGTTGAAGGCATACATGTTGTTTTCGGCATCGCCGGCGGCTTCCCAATCGATCAGGTCGCCGTTGTGGGCATAAGCGCCCTTGGCATGCCATGCATCAGGGTCGCCGTTATCATCCGGCGCCACCATGTGCAGGTAGGCGGTCATGTCTTCGCCGGGCATGAGCACAAAGTCGGCACCGGCGGCATCCTTGCTGGCATCGATCGCGATAGCGGTAACGTTCACACCGGCGGGCACGGTCCACTTGCCGCTGGCATCCAGCTCTACCCGGTTCCAGGCAGAGTTGCCTTCCAGCACATAGTAGCCGGAGTTGACCAATGCATCCATCTCGGCATCGGAGGGATTGGGGCTGGTATCTTCAAACTGCAGGTTTTCTACGGTGGAGTAATACAGCACGGGTGCTGCGCCTGCCGCCACAAACTCGGAGGCATCCACAGAAAGCAGCGTGCCGCGCCACTGACCCTTGCCCTGCCAGTCGCCGAACCAGTCTTTCTTGCTTTCCCGGTCTTCAAAATCGGCGGCCTTGGTGGCGTCGCTTTCTTCATCATCGGCGGGGTCGGGGATATCGTAGTTTTCAATGCTGTCGTAGAGAATGATGTCCTTGGTCTGGGTCTGGTCGGTGCTGGATACCTTGAGACGGTAGGTATACTTCTGGCCTTCGTATACCGTTACCTGATCCTGACCATCCAGACCCTGCGTCCACAGACCCACCAAGTCGTTGGATACGCTTTTGGCCAGACCGGAGAGGGCATACATGTTCACGTTGATCACGTTCTGGGCTTCACCGTAGACGAAGCGGTTTTCATCGGTGGTGGGGTCCAAATCGGTCATGGCGTTGGCGATCTCGTTGTTCCATTGGGGGGTGGTGGTGTTCATGCCGCCGCGGGGGTTATCCGGTTCGCCGGTCTCGTTTTCCACGCTGCCCAGCATGCCGCCCGGCAGGTCGGAGGTAGACTCGAAAGCGATATAGTTATTCAGGTTTTGTCCAAGGGTACGTGCATCCGACCAAGGATACACGGCATCAAACTTCAGGGTGAGCACATCCTGATAGCCGTCATCCGTATATTCGGGCACGGGGGTCAGGTCGGCTTCTACCACCAGCAGGATGCGGCCGGTATTCTTGTAGTTGGGAATGGTGTATGCGCTGATGATGGTATCATTCTCGCGCAGGGTGATGGTATCCAGCTTGGGCACCACGCCGGGAGGCAGCAGATCGTACCAGATACCGGATTCTTCGGCAGGAATGATGTTGTTGGCAACGGCAGTGCTGTACTCCTCCGGGTCGGTCAGGTTGCTCTGCTCATACACATTGGCGCTATAGTGCAGCACGGCCTGCTGGGCTACGGTGTCGTTATCGGTAACGGCATCGTATTCCAGAGACTTATCCATGGTAACGCCATAGCTGGTGCCGCTGATGGTGGCACGGGAGGAATCGTAGAAGGTATCCTCATCGTTGAGGCGCTGGCCATTGGGAGACTGCTCGAGGCCTACCCAACCGTCCACATCCATGCGCACATCGTTCTTAAACTTGGTGGAGGCGTTGTCGTCTTCGGCCATCAGTCTTTCAGCCACGGCCACCACCTTTGCGGAGGGCTTGAGCTGGATGTGGTCAAATACATCCCATTCCACGGCAGCCACTTCGCAGGGACTTACAGTCTGGCCGCCAAACACGTTGCTTACAAAGGTGTGGCGGGTCTGTACAGCGTTTTCGGGGAAATAGATGAAGTTGCCCTGATGAGGGGTGGCTTTGGCGGTAACACCTTCGCCCAGCTCCACAAAGGTCAGTTGACCCTTGCCGTCGGTGCCCCACTGGGCCGTACCGGCATAGTGCCACATGCCGTTTTCATCCATGTATTCGATCTTCAGATCGGGCACGGGCAGGCTGGCATCCCGCTCGTAGCCGCAGGCGCCGGTGCTGGTAATGCCGTAGCGGTACAGGTAGGGATTGCGGATCTCCATGGCGGTGATCTGGTAATCCTCATAGGTAAGGGGCACGCCGTCAAAATCGAAGAAGGTCTGGTAGTCTTCTACAGCCTGCCGCCAGCCGACGATGCCGTACTCTTCGGGGTCTTCCGCAGGGCTCTCGTTGCCTGTAAAGGTAGCCTCGGTGGTCCAGGGGTAGCCGTAACCTACCGTACGGATCCAGAAACGCATATCGGTATTCATGCCCAGCAGCAGCTGGTTGAGACCGAAGCCGTAGTTATGATCCTTATCGTAAATGATCTCGGTATACTTGAATACTTCAAAGTGACCGGTGGGCTTTTCCCACTGCATGGGGGCAAAGTCCACATGAGCGGTAGCGGGAACGACGGATTCTTCCTTATTGTCGGTAATGGGGGCAGTGATCTTGCCATCCGCTTCTTCTACGATCCAATCGATGGTGTTGAAGATGCGATAATTCTTGGTGGCATCGTCCTCATCGGCATATTCGAACTGATCGCGGGGATACGCCGTCCAGCAATAAATGGTGTGTTCAAAATTCTGTTTGGTGTCTTCGCAATAGTCGTTTTCAAAGAAGATGATCTCTTTTTCATTATCGGTGGGTATGGGAGAAACATCGCGCCAGCCAAGGAAAATGCCGTCCACGACTTTCTGCCCAACGGTGGAGCCGTTCATCAAATAAGCAGCCGATTCGGTCTCCACAGCCTTGAGGGTAAAGGGCTGGCTGCCCTCGTGGTACACATAGCTGTACCAGCCAACGTATACATAATCGGAGGGATCGGTACCGGCGGGCAAATTGGCCAGCAGCTCTTCGGGCACGCCTACCGGTACGCCATCGTGCAAGTCGCCGTTGTTATCGCTCTTATAGGCAGACTTTACGTGGGAATAGGTATCCACATAAGCATTCAGCTTGTCAGATTCCAGATAGATCAGGTTGCCCTGATTGGTGGTCACCTCTACACGGGCCGAAACAGGCTCGCTGGCTGCCATATCCACCACGTCCAGCGGGTTCACGTTTTCGATGGTGAACTGGAAGGTGGCAGTGGAGGTAGCGCCTACTGTGGACGTATTGGTGATGACGTACTCATCGCCTTCCAGCGTCCAGTTGAACTCCGCCTTGGTGGAGGGAGCTTGCGGCACGGGCAAAGCCAACGTATCGACAAATACGGTAGGATCGACGATGCCCACGTTGCTTGCATCGTACTGCCGGCCATGGATGACCTGTGCAGGAATGCGCAGCACGATATCTCCGGGCTCGTAATCGTACTGTCCGGAGAAGGCCACTTCCACCTGATACTTCATCGAAACAGGATCGACCGTGGGGGCAGCCACATACAGATCTTTCACGCTAGATGCCCAATAGCCATCCGGCGTCTGACCCTTGCAGTCGGTGGTGCTGTCCTCGGTCACCCAGAAGATCTTGATGTTCTCGATCTTCGAGCCGTCCGCTTCGTTGTTGCTGGCTGCGACTGCTACAACCGAAGGCATAAACTGCGTGCCGAACTGCACACCGGTATCAATGACCGGTGCTGCCACCATCAGCATGCTCAACAGTCCCGCTGCAATGCGCTTGAGGAGATTAACCTTGTTCTTCATTAGCTGCCACTCCAATCAAAGGTGTTGGTAAGAACAATAACGATGGATCAGGTCGTGAATGATTGCGAAAAACATGCGAAAAGGCGGTGTTTTCTTTTTACCGGGAGCACAGCGAAAACCATTGCAATACAAGGCTTGTAGAGCCATGCTGACAAGCATTTTTGCTGTAACTACATATAGAAACACCTATACCTATATATAGTATTACCTACATATAGTATCATACAATGTTTGGCAATAAAAGAGTTTTATTACTATTTCTTTAAAAAATTTTTCAAAGTGACCTTTGTTGAAAACTACCTATAAATATTATTTGTTATTTAATAGATCATTTAATTGTTATATTTGTATAAATTCAAATCGTGTGCTCTATTTTCTTTACTCTACAAGAAACATCTCTTCCGTTACATGCTCCTGATCCAGCCATAGTTCATACACAGCGGTGAGCACATCCTGCCCCAGAATACCGATGCCCTCGTAGCCTGCCCGGTCATCGCAGCCGTTGGTGAGCATGACCACGCCCGTGCGGTCGGAAGGGTCAAAGTAGGCAGCGCAAAGCATGCCGTAGGCTTTGCCACCGTGGCCGTACAGGGTGCGCCCCTGTACTTGTTTATCGGTATAGATGTTCATAAACAAGCCCCGCCCGCTTTCACAGCCCACCGACCAGCGGTCATTTTGCAAAGTGCGCATCTCCCGCACCGATGCACCGCTCAAAAGCTGCACATCACCGTAAGCGCCGCCATCGCACAGCACGATAAGCAGCTTGCAAAGATCCGGCGCAGAGATGACCAGTTTACCAGCGGTCAGGTAATAGTGCTGGTAGGGGTCGGGCTGGGTATAAAAGCTGGTATCTGCCAATAGATCCTTGCTCAGGTGGCGATCTGGCATACGATAGATGTTGCAAAAGGGCAGATCCCGACTTAGCCGCCCGGGCTGATAGGCCGCTGTAATGCCAAGGGGCATGAACACATTTTCCATCATGTATTCATCCAAGGTCTGGCCGCTCAATTTCTCGATCAGCGCGCCGATCAACCCTCCGCCCAAGTTGCTGTAAACGCTCTTGGTGCCGGGCTTGACCCCTTCCAAAAAACTGCCTTTGAGCCAGTCGCCGGAAAACATCATTTCAAGACTGCGGCCGTCGCCATCCAGCCCTTCCTGATAGGCGGAGCTATCGTTGAGGGAGGCGGTATGGGTCATTACTTGCCGAAGGGTAATAGGCAGATCGGGGTACTCCGGGTGCCGGATGGGAATGCCCAGCACCTCTCCCACATCCGTATCCAGCGGAATATCGTGTTCTTCCAACAGCTGCATCAAACCGATATTCGCCACCATTTTGCTAATGGAGCCGCACTGAAAAAGGCTATCCGGTGTAACATCCTCGCCCTTCATGCGCCTTCCGTAGCAATAGGTATAAGTGATCTCGCCATTTTGGAACACCGCCACGCAAGCGCCCATGGTATCCCGCTTATCAAACAGCCGATCCAGCGTATCTTCCAAAACCTGCTGAGTCTCAGGGGCAATGGCGTTTTCCGCATACCCGTTAAGGGGCAGCATAAGAAGCATCGCCAATAACAAACAAAGCTTCCGCATGGTTCATCATCTCCTATGAATTGCCTCTATCATAACCAAATTGGCCGCCTCCGTCAACCTGCGCATACGTTGACTTCTTTTTACCCAGCGGCTATAATGATGCCATCAGAATAAAAATAGCAGCCATGCTGCCCATAACCATAAGGAGGATGACACATGAACAAGCCTCTGGCCCCTACGCCCCCCATGGGTTGGAATTCTTGGAATACCTTCAGTTGGAATATCCATGCCGATCTGATCAAGACCTCTGCCGATGCCATGGTGGAGACCGGTTTGAAGGATGCCGGGTATGAATACATCGTTATCGACGACTGCTGGAGCCTGAAAGACCGGGTAAATGGCAAGCTGGTGCCCGACCCGGAGAAGTTTCCCGAAGGCATCAAGCCCGTGGCGGATTACATCCATTCCAAAGGGCTGAAATTTGGTATGTATTCCTGTGCCGGTACCCACACCTGCGCAGGCTATCCCGGCAGTTTTGAGCATGAGTTTGAAGATGCAGAGACCTTCGCTTCCTGGGGCGTGGATTATCTGAAGTACGACTATTGCTACAAGCCAGGCGCTGCCGATGGTGCCAACCTGTACCGCCGCATGGGCATGGCACTGCGCAACTGCGGCAGAGATATCGTATTTTCTGCCTGCAACTGGGGCGCAGACGGCGTGCATGAGTGGATCCGTCAGACGGGCGCGCACCTTTTCCGCTCCACCGGCGATATTCAGGATAACTGGGCTTCCATCGAGCGGCTCACCCGTTCCCAGCTGGGCAAGGAATGCTACGGCGGCTCCTATTGCCACAACGATATGGATATGCTGGTGGTAGGCATGCACGGCAACAGCGATAACAGCTGGATCGCCGAAGTGGTGGGCGGCTGCAACAACACCGAGTATAAGACCCACTTCGCCCTGTGGGCCATGATGAATTCGCCCTTGATGATCGGCTGCGACATCCGCAACATGACCCCCGAGACCAAGGAGATCCTCACCAACAAGGATATCATCGCCATCAATCAGGATATCGAATGCCGCGGGCCTTTCTGCATTCGTCAATGGAACAACCCGGAGAAGGTTTTTGCCTTGGTGAAGCCCCTCTTGGGCGGCGACTATGCCATCGGCTTTTTCAACTTTGGCGACCAGAAGAGCGAGATGTCCCTGCAGTTCTACGATATCGGCTTGCCCTATTCCTCCGGCCGTGCTCTTGAGCTGTACGATTGCCATACGCACCAGACCATCGGCACCTTTACCGAGCGCTACGCTGCCCAAGTGGATTCCCACGATTGCATGGTATTCCGTGCCAAGGTGGTCAAGCGGTAAGCCTATGGCCGATTACGAGCATTGCATGAAATGCGCCGCCCCCCTCTTTGACGATGATATTGCCATCTACCGGAAACTGGTCTACCGGGCCGCTGATACCTTTCTTTGCCGGGACTGTCTGGCTGAGGAGTTTGGTACCACCCGGGAGAAGATTGACCGGCTGATCCAGTATTATCGGGAGAGTGGGGAGTGTACTTTGTTCAGGTAGGTGCACGTCCGCCCCGTCCTGCGAATGCAGGGCGGGGCGTTCGCGCTAGTTGCTGGACAACAGAAGTCGCGGCTTACGTGGCAGGGTCCCTGCCCTTCGCCCGCCGCTCGCGTGAGGGCCCGTCCTCGCTTCGCTGCGTTGCGGGCTCCCGTTTGGTGGGTGTTGGCTTTGAGGATGCGGGTTGGGTTTCTGATGCCTATTTTCATTCACACAAAATTTTCTTCCCATCTTTGAACCAAATCCTGCCTGTTGTTCGTCTTATAGGCAGATCAACCACCAATTCTTCAACCGAAAGGTGTGAAAAACGTGAAGCCTTCCAATCATCGTTTTCTTGCTGTTGTTCTTGTTTCCATCCTGTTGCTGGTCTGCGCCATCCTCCCAGCCCACGGAGAAACCGACTCGTCCCTCCATCTCTACTTGGACATTCCCTTCGATACCGGCACCGTGGAAATGGTCACCGACATTCTTGCCAAGGAGAAAAACGCCATCTTTGAGATGAACCCCAATGGGGTTCTGACCGGCTATGCCTGCAATATTGAGGAATACGGCTATCTGTTCGACCTGAGCATCGATTTTTCCGACGGCCAGCCCCAAATCGGGTATTCTTTCGAATCAGATGAAGAAATCATCCGCACGCCGCCAGCCATTGAGCGCATCCTGCTGCACAGCCTGCAACCTGCCCGCATCACTCTCCAGGAAGCACAGGAACGAATTCCCGCCGAAATCCGGCAGTATCTGGATATGGTGGAGCAGATGACCGGGCAATACGGTCAGCCAGATGTGCAGTATTTCAAATCCAGCCGCATGAACGGCAAAAAGTACATCAATTACATGTTTGAAGATGGCAAATGGGATTCTGCCCTCATGCAGCAGGTCATTGATACCGATCACAGGCTCATTGCCTATACCGTTTGGGGCAATGTAGTGTTGGAATTGGATGTGGATTTGGGAGTGACCTATGAAGGGGTTTGTATCTCAAATATTATTTTGTATTATTATCCTGCGGATGAAACGGCAGATTTTCAAAGTATCATTGAAGTTTATCCCATAGAATGATTATGAAAGAACCAGAAAAGAATCATTAAGCACAATAAACCCCCTTGGAACGCTATGAAGCGCCCAAGGGGGTTCATTGTGCAGTCAATCAGTTGTACACCCGTACCGGCAGCACCAAGTACAGGTAGCTTTCGCCTTCCAGCGGAGAGATAACGCAGGGGCTTACGCTGGTATTCATGCTCAGGGTGCAGCATTCTTCATCCACATTCTTGATCACATCGCTGATGTAGCGGCTGTTGAAAGCGATCTCGATCTCTTCGCCTTCCAGATGTGCATCCAGATTTTCCAATACATCGCCCAGTTCACTGTTGGAAGTGATCTTCAGGTTGCCTTCGGTGGCCTTCATGCGGATGAGGTTATTTTTGCCTTCCTTGGCCATCAGGCTGGCACGTTCGATGGCTTCCTGCAGCTCTTTGCGCTTGACGGAGACACGGGTGAGCCAATTGGAGGGCAGGATCTGGCGGTAGTTGATGTACTCGCCGGCCAGCAGGCTGGTTACCAAGGTGATATTGCCGATAACGGCCATCATGTGGGTGGTATCGAAATGGAAGGTAGCCATGGCGCTGTCGTCGCTCATGATGTGGCTCAGCTCGGTCATAACGCGGCCAGGCACGATGGCTTTCAGCTCGGTCTTGCCATCGGGCAGAACAAAGTTGTCGTGGTATACCTGCAAAGCCAGACGGAAACCATCCAGACCTACCAAGCGAAGCTCGGTGGGGGTCATCTCCATCAAGCAGCCGGTAAGGGCCTGACGGCTCTCCTGCAAAGCGATGGCAAAAGTTACTTTGCTGATCATATCCCTCAGCTTCTTCTGGGGGAAGTGCATGGCATGGGTGTTGAAAAGATCCTTCATCTGGGGGAACTCATCAGCAGGCATGCCGGTAATGGTGGAACGGCTCTGACCGCAGCGGATGGTGACGGCCATTTTGTCGTTCATATCAAAGGTAACAGTGCCTTCAGGCAGCTTACGGACGATCTCGGTCAAAAGACGGCCGGGCAAAACCACCTGACCGGGCTCGGTGACCTGTGCTTTTACATCAGCCTTGATGGTCAGGCTGCCATCGCTGCAAAGAATGGAAATACCGTCTTCCTCGGTATGTACAAGTACGCCCTCCAAGATCTGCATAGCAGGACGGCTGGAAAGAGCACGGGTAGCGTTTACTAAACCAAATACAAGATCTTGTGCAGCACATTCAAATTTCATGGCTTTACCTCCATACATATTGTAGTAGTAGTATTCTATATAGTTAGTAGTAGTAGTAGGGCATGTGGATAACGTGGAAAAGTGGGTTTTGCCTTTTCGTTGCCTCAAAAATCAGTATGGAAAGAAACTGATCAACTGTGGAGTATGGCTGTAAAAAAGGGGTACTTTTCCATAGGGCAGCCTGCCGGGGGTTGGCTGCTATAGGCGGCTGTACCAAAAAGGATACGCGCGCCGAAGGGACAGGACGATCTCCTGCCATGATGCCCATCTATATTCTTTTCTTCATTTTGGACGGGTTTTCCTGCTTCTTTACAGGAAAACCCGGTAAAAGAATGTGCCATGATGCGGCGAAAAACGATGGGTATAGCAGATGGTTTTCCATATATCCACAGCATGTGGAAAAGCTTGCTGTTGAATACGAAACCTTGATGGCGAAGGGTATATGGATCGACCATCCACATCATCTCAAAAAGATTTCCTCTTTTTTCGGCTTATTCTGCTTCACTGATGAGACGCTCCAGCAAATGCTGCATAGCAGCGGCGGCATCCTGTTCGCTATCGCCGTCGGTGCAGATGACCACTTCGCCCTCAGCAGGCAGGGTCATGCTCAAAAGACCCAGCATGCTTTTGGCATTTAGAATAACATTTTGGGCTTCGAATACGAAAGTGCAGTCGTAGCGGGAAGCCAAGGTGGCAATATCCGCTGCGGTTTTGCGCTTCATGGGCAGAATGGGCTTGATGTTGATAGATTGACGGATCATAGGGTATCTCCTTCTCCGGGCTTGCCGGCTATTATTTTTCCAATTCTTCTGCCAAAGCCATCAACCTGCGCAGGCGATGGTTTACGCCGCTTTTGCCAATGGGCTTTTTCAGACTTTGCCCAAGCTCGGTAAGGGTAGCGGCCGGCATGTTGAGCCTGGCGACAGCAATTTCCTGCAAACTTGGCGGCAGGCTATTCAGCTGCCCCAGCCGCAGCAGTTTTTCAATGGCTGCGATCTGCGCATCGCTGGCATCCATGGCTTTGTTGATGTTGGCATTATCGCAGTTCATGGCGCGGGTAACATCGCCGTACACCTGACGTTTTACCCGCAGTTCCTCGATCTGCATAACGGCTTTGTGTGCGCCGATGGCCGTTAAAAACGTGATGATCTGCTCGCACTGTTTGTAGTACAGGTAGCCTTGCTCCTTGCGGTGGCTTTGCTTTACAGGTAAACCTTGCTTTAGCAGGCATTTGGCAAGGTTGAGGCGCATGGTCTCGTCGTGAAAGGGCAATTCCATATGGTAGCCCAGCTCCGGGTTGGTAATGGTGCCGTTGCCCAGCATGGCCCCCCGCAAAAAGGCACGCATACAGCAGCTGCGGGTAAGGGGCAGGTTCGGCGACATGGAACGGAGCGATTCTACACCATCTTTTTCTGATAGCATGTTCATGCCATAGAGAAAAGCGGGGCTGTGCATGGGGCCGAGGGTGAGCACTGCTTTGCGCCGCCCGCCGAAGTGGGTGTTGCTTACATAGTGGATCTGCGGCGTTACCCCAAGCGCGTGATCCATCAATGTATAGATGCGGCGAGCCACAGCCATGTTTTCGCAGCTGAACTGGATGGCAATACGTCCGCGACCCAACAAATTGAGGCTGCCTACGGCCATAAACAACCCGCTCAGCTCGCTCATCTGGCAGCAGGGTTTTTCCAGCGAAAGCCCGCAAAGCTCTTTTTTGCAATCGGACGCAAAGGACATGGGGTTCCTCCTGTCGGAAATGTACAGTTTGCCATTAAACATATTTTACTTGGTTTCCTTAGAAAATGCAATCTTTTTTCTTTTTATAGCACATTTTTTACAAAAGAAAACAGCAGCAGTGCAATGACCGCTGCTGTATATATGTATTAGTGAAACGTTTCCCCGGGGTATTTTTGCTCCATATATTCATCCAAGCAAAATAGGCGCTGGTGTACATATTGGATAAACTCGGTCAGATCGGGATAGCGGGGCGGCATGTGTTCATCCGGCAGGAACATGTACCAACGCTCAAAGTCTCGCTCATATGCACCAGAAGCAAAGATGTCCTCTTGGCAGCTGAGAAGCAGCTCTGTTACATTCTCTTCCGACCAAATGGTTTGCCGAAGCGTCCGATACCGCTGGCAGACCAATCGGGAAATATCTGTATCGCCCAGCGCTTCCAGCTGTACCACCATGTTGGTGGTCATCTCTACATTCAAAGCAGGATCCATGTGCAGCGAATCGCCGAAATCGAGACCCCATGTTCTGTCCATATCCCATGGCACATAGAGCATGCGCATCTGCCCCTGTGCATCATACTTGGCACACAGAAACATGTTGTACAATCCTCGGGTAACCTTTACATGGTCGATGCCCTGTATCAGATTCAGGAACAGATACATATCGATAGAATTTTCGGTATCGGCGATCTGATAGATGGCATGCCGATCCTCTGCTATGGTGGTAAGCAAAACATCGTAGTAATGGATCAGCGGTTCATAGGAAGGAGGTTCGCCCCCTTCGATCACATAAGCATTTTCTAAGGGATACAGCTCTCTATCTGGATACAGGGCGGCCTGCGAATGGTAATCCAACAGAAGCTCGGAATTGGCGTTTCCCTTTTTATAAAGCTGTTCCCCTGCTTTCAGCTGCATTTGTTTTGCATCGATGGGATGCCCCAACGCATACAGACCCCAGTAATACCCGCCCATAAACACTTCTACATAGCGGTACTCTATACCGTTGACCATTTCATATTCCTGATGGGCGTTAGCGGTCTCATACCACAGCCGGGTAGAGAAGACCTCTCGTGTTTTTGTGGTATCGTTGTATTGCCCCTTGATGATCCAGTCATCATCCTGCCGCATACCCAAAAGGGAAAGCGGATAGTTGCGCCAGTTGTTGCCCAGCGACAGTGTGCGCAGGGAAATACGATAATCGTTTTTGGGGTACATTTTGCTGTTGTTACCGCGCATATGGATAAAAGCAGAAGTCTCGATCTGACGGTTTACTGTCTCTGCTCGGTTATCAAATAAGCGCAGCTCCACCTGTATATCCTCATCGCCGATTTTTAAGCCGGATACGTCCACTTCCAAGATAGGCAAGGTGGTGCATTGCAAAATATATTCCTGGTAAAAATCATCGGTATACAATACGAGATGAATGCTTCCACTGTTTGAAATAAACTGGTCATCTATCCTATCGCCCCACAGGGCCATATGCACTTTTTCTCTATGGCAAACAACATTCACCACAGGGTCGTAGGCTTTTGGGTCGTCTTCTACAAGCGAATAAAGCAGCATATGCTCCATATCGTCGTAGGGCAGAGCATAACCGTTGAAATAGATCTCATCTGCAATGTGGTTATTGTCGAAATATTCCGGTACCCACATATTTCGCTGGCTGATGATCTGCTGGTATTCTTCCTCACTTACATACAGCTGAGAAAGGCACTGCTGCCCATCCCCCTGAAGGCATACAAACAGCAGTACCCCGCAGGAGACGAACAGCAGAAGAAGAGAGATCGTCTTTTTGGACATATCAATTCACCATTACACAATATCCTCATTGTCGTACTCAATGAGCGAAAAGCGGCGGATGCCCTCTACCGCAGCCAGTTTTTCTGTGATCAGCTTCGGGCTTTTGGCTGTAAGGATAAGTACATAATCCACACCGGCAGAGGTAAAGTTGCGGCTCTTGATGCGCAGTTTACGGCTAAGGGAAGAGATGGCAGCTACGATCTCCTCTTCCATTTGTTTTTCGCAGTTGATCACAAGGGTATAGGCCCCGCCGCCAAGGCGCAGCTGTTCCCACAGAAGCAAGACCACCGCCACCAGCAGCGATGTAAGGATCGCCACCATAAACAATTGACAGCCGGCCATAATGCCCAGATGGATGGCCCAGAGAATATACACCATATCCACCGGGTCTTTTACCGCCGTGCGGAAACGGATGATCGCCAGCGCACCGATGGTGCCAAGGGTGATGACCAAGTTGGATTGCAGGCAAAGGATAATGGTGCAGATGAAAAACGGAATGATCGCAATGCAAATATTCAGCGCTTTGTTATACAGCGAACGGTGGGAGACCACTCGGTACACAAAAAAGATGAATGCGGACATGACCAGCACAAACAAAAGCACAGACAAGATCTGCGTAAAGGGGATCACGTCGGAATGGAAACCCTTGGACAGGTACATCCAAATGCTTGAAAAGAGGTTTTTGATACTCATCTCCCAAAACTCCTTATGATTTGATAGCTGAAATAATATTTGGAAAACATGCGCTGCTGCAATTGGTTCTCGTACACGCTTTGCTTTATGTACCCCGGCAGGATGTCATCAAACTTCACTTCCAGTATGTGTTGGTCTTTGCTCATCAGCGGTATGCGCAGATAATCGCCCTGCAAAAATCGATCGCATTGGTGGGATGCGGATATGCAATAATCCATCGTGATGCGTACATTGGTAATGGGCTCTACGAAGGCGACCCGCTCATAATCCACAATGGCTCTGGGCGTAAAACGGCGGGCGAGAATATCTGCCGCAAACTGCCTCAGCAATGGTTTTGTTTCGCTATAGAGAAAATCGGTCACATCGCCGGTAAACAGTTTTTCATATTCCTCTTTGCTGATACGGCACGAGATCTTATGGCAGCCGCCGTTCAGTTTTTCTTTGCGTTCCAACCTGAGAAAGGAAGCATCATGGTCGTAATAGCGTATGCGGTACTTGAAACGCTTTGCATCGCCTGCTTCTGTCTCTTTTGCGCAGGTATCCCATTGGTCATCAAAGTACAAACTATGCACGCCGTATTTGCCGTTTGTGCCAATATGGCTATCCTTGGGCAGTACAGAGCCTAACTTGGCTTCAATGCTGGCAAGCTCTGCGTTGGTACAGCTATACTTCCATTCGTTACGGTATTTTTTCATCATCGGACCAACCGCCTAACGGCCTCCTTCATGCAGTCTGTGTTTATCGTGTTTATGATATCATAACCAACTATCAAAAGCAATGTAGGCTCAGCACGTCGATTTTTGTTGAATCATTGGCAGCGATTATGCTATGATAGCAGCAGGGAATTCATATATTTTCATAAAGGAGTGTTTTTATGCGTTACGAGATCTCCGGCGGTTCCTTTCCTGTGGTTACCTGTTACCTGAACAATGGCGAAAGCATGATCACCGAAAAAGGCTCCATGGTGTGGATGTCTAACAACATGCAAATGGATACCAAGGGCGGCGGTCTTGGTAAGATGTTCTCCAAGGCTTTCTCCGGCGAGAGCATGTTCCAGAATGTCTATACCGCCTATGGCGACGGTATGATCACCTTCGGTGCCAGTTTTCCCGGCGAGATCCGTGCGTTGGAGATCGCTCCCGGTCAGGAAATGATCGTGCAGAAGCGTTCCTTCCTTGCAGCCCAGCCCGGTGTAGAGCTTAGCATCCACTTTAACAAGAAGCTGGGCGCTGCCCTCTTTGGCGGCGAAGGCTTTATTATGCAGCGCCTCAGCGGCAAAGGCACAGCTTTTGTGGAGATCGACGGCGCTTTGGTAGAATACCAGCTTCAGCCCGGCCAGCAGCTAGTGGTAGATAGCGGCAATGTGGCTGCCTTTACGCCTACTGTGCGCATGGAGATACAGCAAGTAGCCGGTCTTAAGAACAAGCTGCTGGGCGGCGAGGGTCTGTTCAATACCCTGCTTACCGGCCCCGGCACCGTATGGCTGCAGACCATGCCCATTTCTGGCATTGCCGCTGCTTTGCAGGGGATGATACCTTCGGGTAACAGCTAACGGGCGTACGGTGCGACCCGCTACCGCGGGGCGCGCCGTTCGCCCCGGGAGTGGACAATGGTTCCGCGGCCTCTGAGGAGGGGTCCCGACCCTTCCTCAGGCCGCTTGCTTGAGGGCATGTCCTCGCTTTGCTGCGGGCATGCCCCGTTTTTTGTTTGTTGGATGTTTGGGCTTCCCGCCTTTGGCGGGAACGCCTCATCGTGGATGTGTTGGTTGTGTGCTCAGGCTTATCGCCTTCGGCTCAACGCCCCTGTTCTTACTTGCATCTCTCTCTGAAATAGCGAGTATGAGATGCTTTTCTATATTCTTGCCTTTGCCTCTGGGAGAGGTGGCTGAGGGTAGCGAAGACGGAGACGGGGAACGCTCTTGTTTCCACATCAACGATCCAACACAAAAAAGGTGATATAGTCCCCATAGAGTAGACACACGAAAAAACAAAATTTCGAGACTACTCTAAGGGGGCTTTTTACATGCCAAGAAAAACACATAAGAACAAGGTATACAGTCCAGAGCTAAAGCTACAAGCAGTACAAGACTATC
>JAZSRK010000167.1:0-21541 GCA_045538465.1 Candidatus Limiplasma sp.
GTCGAAAAGTCGCCGCAGGCGAATTTTTCGACGACCTGATAAAAAGGAGCCCATCGGCTCCTTTTTATCATACCCATATTTATTTTCTCTTTTACGGCTGGTAATAATGCACGATCCTCTTTACATACCCGTTTTCCAGCCAGTATTGCAATACCCACATGCGGCTTTCCAGCGTATGCGCGGTGTACTGTACATAGGCATTGCCTTCGTCATCCAGCAAATACTGGCCCACACGAGGAAAGTCGTAGTACAGACCTCTGGTGCCGTTAGGCGAGGTGACCTGACCGAAATCTTTGTAGGCTGCAGTTACATCGTTCAGGCTGGCGCCCAGCTGCACGCCTCTGGGCGTGGAGGTAAAGCCGGAGAGCATTTCTACCCGCACCAGCTGCCATGCATTGTTGTTGAGAATAAAGATGGCGTTGCCCCAGCTGTATTCCAGATGGCGGGCTTCGTTGTTCAGGTGCAGGTATCGGGTCTCGGTGACGCTTTTGGGTGCACCGAATGCGGCTTCAAATTCCTGCTGGGTGGTTTTGTTCAGTTGGAAGCCGCCAAAGTAGTCATCATCAAAGTTAACGGCGTTATCCTTCATGCCGTACATTTGCTTGGGGTAGGGAGATACTTCAAACTTGTAGCCCACCTCCAGCGTGGAGGACATTTTTCCATACTGGTTCAAGCAGATGGCTTTCAGCGTAACACGGCCGGACGGCATCTGGATGGGCGTGCCATCGTAGATGGGGCTGTCTTCGGTGGGAGTGGAACCGTCGATGGTGTAGTGGTAGATCAGATTGGCTTCCATCTCAGCCTGCTGCTTTTTGGTAAAGCCTTCTACCTTGCCGGGGCGCAGCTCCACGGTATAAAGCCGCTTGTAGGTATTGGGCGCCAGATTGCTCTTGGGCGCAGGCGGTGTGGGATAGAAGAACGTATAGGTGACCGACAGCGGATCGCTGACCAGATCGCCGGATACGCATACGGCTCTTATTTTGATGGAGCCTTCTACCGGCACGATCACGCCATCTTCGGCAAAAAGACCTTCGTCGGGGAGAATGGCAGCATCGTCGGTGGTATAGTATACATCATACCCTTGGGGAGAGGTAATGAGGATATCCTCCTCCATGGAGCTGATCTCATAACGCCCTGCCACCAGATTGACCTGCGGGCTTTCGGGAATGTAATCCTCCCGGAGAAGCCGGAAGTTTTCCCGGTCGGTGTTATCGTAGGCGATACGCATCATCTCGGCCGCTTCAGGACGGCGGTTCTGCGCCTGATAAATGCGGATGAGCGCTGTATACGCCTCTGTACGGAAGGAGGAAACATTCGTGTAAAGCTCAATGTACAGATCCTCGGCGGCCTTCATGTCGCCCAGCATCTCGTAGGTGCTGGCCTTGAGCAGCAAACCGTCGTAATTGTCCGGATCCACGATGTCGGCAAGGGTAAAGGCGGTAATGGCGGTATTCAGATCGCCATTGTTCAGGTACTCCTCACCCACATACCAATAGCTCTGGGAAGGGATGCCCGTCCACTCCCGAAGCAGCTCTTCCTGCGCTTCCAACTGGAGGGGGTCTTTGGTAACAGCCAGATCAAACTGTTCCTGAGTGGCTTCCAGCACCAGCTTGCGGGCGGTGATGCGGTGTCCCTCGTCGCTCTGGCTCATGTACAAGAAGTAACCCACGCCAGCCAGTACCACCAGCACACCTACAATGAGCATGATCAATGCCCAGTTGGTATTGCTGTGTTTGACCGGGGCGGTATGCCGAACCCGATGCTTTACATTGGGCGTTTTGCGTGCGCCCTGTACCGGTACGCCCCGGTGTTCCTGAGGGCGGCTGCCCATGGCATAGGGCTGCGCACTGCGCCGAGGCGCACCTTGCCGCATTTGCTGGGCAGGCATGGCGGTTAAGTCGTAATCCCCGTACTCCCGCACTTCGCTGCTGCGCGGCGGCAGCATGATCATGCTGGAAGAGGGTCTTCCCTGACGGATGGATCTAACGCCTGTGTTGCTGTTTAACCGAAAGCTTTCTGCATCCTGAAACGTACCGCAGCGTTCACAGGTCAACGCATCATCGTTGACAAAGCTGCCGCATTTTTTACAGATCAATGCATAACCTCCCTGTTTTTTCAAAGGGCAGTACCGCCCCTCTGGCTGTATCAGGAATCCTTGTGGTTGTTTACCTTGTTACCGTTGATGTACAACTCGAAGCTCTGCCCCAGAAAATCGGCGGCTGCTTCGCACATCTGGATGCGCTCCAGATAGATGGTCATGTACTCCATCACGCTGGAGGTATCATCCATCACCAAGGTTTGGCGAATGATCTTCTGCTCCGGGTGGATGGTAACGGAGTTTTCCTGAATGGCAAAATTGACCCGGTCGTGGATATCGGTCACATCAGGCTTGCCGTTGCGCACGCGGCTCTTGTGGGCATCGCTCTTATCGCCGATGACCAGTGCGGCGCTGATGGCGTTGGAGATAAAACCGCTCTGCTCTTCGTGGTTGCCCACAGCCGTAATGATGGATACCACATCATCGATGGGCATGCCCATTTCCCTAAGCAAGGGATGGAGCAGGATGGCGCCATTGGGGCCATGGTTGTGGCGGTTGATGGCATTGCCCACATCATGCACCCAACCGGCGATGGCGGCCAACTCCACCTGATGTTGGTCGTAGCCAAGGCTTTCCAACACTTTTTTGGCGGTATTGCTTACATAGCCGATGTGCCGGGGGCCATGGTCGGTATAGCCCATGGCTTCCAGATAGTTGTTGCCCGCCCGGACCAGCGCCCGGATGGACTCGTTTTGCTTGATCTCTTGTAAAGTCATTCGTTTGCTCCTTTGAAAGGGTTTACCTGCAAGCGCTTAACAGCCTTGTAGGTGGGGTCGTTGGAGAAATCGCGCACAGGCGCTTCGCTGCCCAAACGCTCAATAGCACTGCGGATCTCGATAAAGTCGATATACTTTACATCGTCGCTTTCAGCTACATCAAGGAGCGCTTCCAAGGCACGGTCATCTTCCAATTTGGCCAGATAGCCTGCAAAGAGCGCACGCTCGCTGGGGCTGGTCTGGAAACGGCGCAGCGTGTACTGGAACACATCCTCCTCACCGGGGAAGTTGCACAGCACATCCAGCAGATAGTCCTTGCCCTTATCGTCGGCAGCGCGGAAGGCCACCAGCGCGGGCCCCTTCACTTCAGGCCCCATCTCACACAGCGCATCGATGGATTTATCCAGAAGGTCGTCATCCACATTGCGCTCCACCTGCCAGCGCAGGTAATCGACCATGGGCGCTTTGGAATCCATCTCCTGCAAAAGATCGATGGCCATCATGCGGGCCTCGCAGGGTGCACTGTCGTCGGTCAGCAGCGCCATAACGGGCTTGTCGTCGCCCATTTCTGCAATGCGCTCCAAAAGCGGATCGGGAGGCGAGATCTCCTCATCGATATAACGTTTCAACAGCTCGCAAAGCTCCCCGGCGTCGTTTTCATCATCAAAGGCATTGCCGGGGCATTTGCCGCTCAGCCAATCCTGCGGGGTGTTGAGCCAAGTCATATAGACTTCCGGAGCGGCTTCTTCCATCTCATCGGCATTACGGAACCGGGATGCATTTTTCTCCATCCAAAGGGTAAGATAGTCGTTAAAGTGTTCGTCAAAATCGATGATGGAATACTTCATAAAAATGACCTCCTTTTTGGTAGGGAGCGCAGCCTATATCTTTTCGGGATAGGCGCGCATTTTCAGCACATGTCCATGCATTACAGGCACTCTTTCACCAACGCCGATGTCCGATAGCATCACCAACATATCTTCCAGCATTTCTTTATTCCAGCTGCCGCTTACCAGCATTCGTCTCAAAAAGACTTCCTGCTGGTCAAAGGGCATGGTGGAGACAGCCTCCAACACCTGCTTCGCCAGATCATCCGGCATATCGCATAGACCATCCATCAGCATGTTGCTTTCCGTAAGAGGAGAAAACTTTTCTGCGATATCCTGCGGTGTTTTGCTCATCAGACTGGAAGCCAGCATCATTTGAGCTGCAGCTCGGTTCATGCTAAAGGGCGAATATTGGAGCGAAATGGGTATTTCCTCCAGCTTGCTTTCGTCTGTTTGGTTTTCCAACCAGTTTTCCAGCATGGTGCCAAAGTAGTTGATGTCTGTATCGTAGGGATCCAGCAGGCTGCACAAGTCCAGATAATCCATGGCGCTTTCCGCATCCCCATCCAAAAAGCAGCATACGGCCAGCTGGTAGAGCAGATCCACCCGGTAGGGTTCTTCTTCCAACATCAGCTCCAAATGCTCCGACCATTTGCCTGCATTGCCCATGTGGATCATCAGACTGGTCACTTGGCACACATCCAGCGGCGTATAGACCCTTGCACAGGCGTAGTGGATCAGTTTGCTGTAGACGGCTACGCTTTCATCGTTTTCTACTTCCAGCGCCTTGAGGATATTCTCCTGCACTTTCAACAGACCGATGGCTTCAAAAGCCGAAAAAGTCTCTTTTTCTAAGATCTCGTCGATCATTTGCTGTGCTTCGGCATACAGGCCGTAGGCAGCCAGCAGTTCCACCTGCAGCATATCCCTCAGATTGCTCTCTTCAGGAAAAGTAGGTCTGCATGCATACGCCATCAGCCGGCTGGCTTTATCCAGCTTTTTATGGAGAATGTACTGCCCGATGCGGTACAAAATATGCTTAAACCGCTTTTTGGCGGGTGCAGGGGGAATGGGCGGGTTTTCCTCGCCTAAGTTCAGCCCATCCTCTGGGTTGTGGTAGAGGTGCAGCATATACCGTTCGTAAGCAAAGCGGGCATTATCCTCCTGCCCCATGGCCAGAAGATTGCGGTAGATGAGCCCGTAGATCTTTTCCATCTCCGGGTGCAGCGCCAATAGCCGCCAGCATTCCCGAAGGGATGGCCGCCAGCAACGGTTTTGCCACAAATAGCGCGCATAGGCAAAACCCGCATCCCAACTGTTTGGATCCTGCTCCACGGCGGTCTCGTACAGTTCCAGCGCTTTTTCCACCTGACCGGCCATGGCGGCGGCATCAGCTTTTTGAATGTAGCGGTTATGCGGTTTGCGAAAATCCACATTGATGATATTGCTGGCCATGGTACCTCCTGTTACTTCTGCTGTGCTTTGGTGAGCAGATGAGCCAGATCGGCTTGGGTAAACTTGTGGCTGCGTTTGCAGAAATGGCAGGTAAGCTCTGCGCCGTCGGTCTCATCCTCGATCATGCGGGTCAATTCTTCCTTGCCCAAAGCGATCAGCGCTTTTTCCATGCGCTCCCGGGAGCATGCGCAGCGATAACTGAGGGGCTTGCGTTCCAGTATAACGGGCTTCAAGCCGTCAAACCAGCGGTTCATCAGGTCTTCCATGCTTTCGTAGCAAAGCTCCCGGCTGATATCGTACATCAGAGGCGAACGCAGCTCCAATTGATCGATCACCTCATCGGGGCAGCCGGGCAGGGGCTGCAACAGCACACCGCCAGCAGAAAGCACAGTCTCGCCGTTTACCAGTACGCCAAGGCTCTGCAAAGTGGGGCTCTGCTCGCTTTGCAGATAGTAAGATGCGAAATCTTCGGCGATCTCGCCGCTTACCAGCTGGGTCTGTCCCACATAGGGGCGCTTCATGCCCAGATCTTTCACAACGCTCATGCGACCATCCCGACCCACAGCCATGCCTACAGACAATTTACCATCTGCTCTGAGCGGCATATTCAGGTTGGGCACGTCCACGCAGCCGCGAACGCTTTCTGCATCGGCTACGCACACGATCTTGCCGATGGGGCCGCCGCCGTCGATGGTAACGGTAACGGAGGCTTCATCCTGCTTGAGCATAGCGCCTAGCATGGCGGTGCCCATCAGCGTGCGGCCAAGGGCAGCGGTAGAAAGGGGAGACGTACGGTGGATGGCGGCAGCCTCTGCCACTACACCAGTGGCGGTAAGCAGCAGACCGCGCACCATGCCGTCGGCCAGCGTGATGTGGAGCATTTCATCCTTCATGTTTGCATTGGTGGGTATGGTATTCATATTCGGTTCCTTCCTTACAAAAGGTTGTATGGTAATAGCTTACAGCTGTTCTTCCTCCGGGGCAAAGGGCTTACGGGCGGCGATGAACCAACGGTTCTCATGGTCTTTGGGGGCTTCCATGCGCTTATCGCCAAAGATGCCGATTTTTTCAAAGCCGACGATCTTCAGCAGATCGAAGATTTCCGCCGCCTCGTGGGCGTATTGCTTCTGGTATTCGCCGATGCGGGTGTAGGTCTCATCTTTCTGGCGCACAAAGATGGCCAGGTTCAGCTCCACATACCGCTGGGCGGGATGGTATCGGTTTTGCCACAGGTAGGCGATATCCTCGGTCTCATCGCCGATAAAATGGTTGCCCAAAACGTTTTCCAGCTTATAGGGAGTGCTTACATCCAGCGCCAGAACGCCGCCTTCCCGCAGGGTATCGAAAGCGCTTTGGAAAAACTGCTGCATCTCCTCGCCGTTTTTCAAATAGTTGAGACCATCGTTGGTGCACAGCACTGCATCCATGGGGCGGTGCAGGCGCAGGGTGCGCATATCCTGCTTTACAAAGGGGATGCCCACACCTTCCCGACGCGCCTTCTGGGATGCTTCAAACAGCATATCCTGTGACAGATCCACCCCGGTCATCTGATACCCCAGTCTGGCCAACGGAATGGTCAGGCTCCCGGTGCCGCAGGCGCATTCGCACACCTTGCCTCGGTTTAGGCCGTAGCGCTCCATCAACGCATGGTAAAAGGATGCCCATCCTTTATAATCCACATCTGCCATCAGGCGATCGTATACGGATGCAAATGCTGCGTACATGTTAGTCTCCTTTGCTTGTGTAATGCTTGCGGCGCATCATGCCGCCGATCTGCCCGGTCTCTTTGGCGGATAGCCCCGCCCAGCCGTACCGGCGCACTTTGCTTAACAGCCCCAGTTCAAGGGCGATCTCGTACTTGCGCTTATCCCGTGGGTTTAAGTACCGTGTGTGGTTAACAGTTTGCTTATCTGCCATAGGCTGCCTCCTTGCAATATGTTTGCAACATCAGCATGCCCAGACCAGCAAGATCCCATCATTCCTCCACCGACGCTGTTTCGCTTTCGTCTTCTTCGTCGTCTTCTTCTTTGTAAAGACCACGATCCACCTGAGCGCCTTCGATACGGATGTTGATGTACTTATCGAACACCGCATTGGTGTAGCTGCTGGTAATAAACCGGGACAGGGTAAAGCCCAGCAACAGATACCAACCGCCCAGCACCAGAAGAATAATGAACATATACTGGGTAAGGGTGAAGCACAGCGCCGCAGCGATGAGGGCAGGCACAAGGGTTACAAGGCGCACCAGCACGCTGAAGGGCAGCCTTGCGATGGAAAGCAGCAGGGCATTGCGCAGAATGTCCTTATACTTGAGATCGTAAGTGATGAGCAAGGGGTAAAGATAGATGAGCATCAGCGACCAGATGATGCCAATAAGGATACACAGCACCTGCGGCACCAAGAAGAACGTGTTGCCCTCTGCCAGACTGCCGTAGTAGTAGTTGCACACATATACGATCGTGGGCAGAACGCTGGTAATAACGGAGGTAAGCAGCGCTTGCTTCCAGTTAGCCTTCATGGCATCCACCAGATCGCTCCACATAAAAGCGTGCTCGTCCCGCGACCAGTTGCGGGTAACATACGTTACACCAGCTGTGACCGGCCCCGTGATGGCAATACAGGGAATGAGCAGCAACAGCGTCTGAAAAAACAGGCTCTTAATGGCATCCAGATACAGAAGGCTTTTCTCATTGAATACCTCTATGGTCATCTCGCCTGCTTCCATCTGCACCTGAAAACCAGACAGCACATTCAGGCCGTTAAGGCACATGGACAGAAACCGTCCGATAACGATAATGGCCGGCAGCCAGACGATCATGTAGATCAAATTCAAGCGGAACAGACCACTCAGACGGATGCGCAGCATTTCCCAAAACAGCTGCCATCGGTTGGTGGGCAGGTCATCTTTGTTGTAATCCCCCTGACCGCTTTTGCCATAGTAGTATTGATTCATCGCTTTGCCAAACATATAGGTTCCCCTCCCAGTTAGTAGGAAGCCAGCTTGCAAAACCCACTGGCTTGGGCTTTACGCTATTCGTAAAGTTTTTCAATATGCATTATACCACAAATCCTATGTATTACAAAGAAGTTGCTAAAAATTGATGGGGGGTGGAGATATATGAGGCAATCAAAAAAACCGCCGGCCTAAACCGGCGGTCTCTCATAGAAACCTTACTTATTGCAAGGAATGGCATTGGAAGAATACAGCAGCTGCTGCGTCATCTGTCCGGCCACACCGTCGATCTCCAAACCGTTGCAATCCTGGAAGAGCATAACGGCATTTTCAGTGGCTTCGTCGTAGTTGCCGGTGATGTTGCCATCGTAATACTTCAGTTCGTAAAGGGCGTACTGCAAGGTTTTTACCTTGGAACCAGAGGAGCCGCGCTCCAACTTGGAATAGCTGCCGCTGGCAGGGGTACCGCCAAAGAGCAAGCGCTGAGTGGTGGGGCCAGCCATGCCGGTTACACGCAAGCCGCGTTCCCGCTGGAAGTTTTCAACAGCGCTCTGGGTACCGGAACCGTAATCGCCATCAGCGGTACCGGAATAGTAACCCTTGGCAGACAATGCAGCCTGCACAGCGCTCACGTTGGCACTGGAACCGCTGGAACCGGAAATGGTGGTGTAGCCGTTGGAAGTAGCGGTGGAGCCATAGGTAACAGGGCTGGAGGAGCCATTGTTGCCGCTACCGGAACCACTCCCGGAGCCGGAACCGCTGCCGCCGCCGTTGATGGCATTGAGGATAGCATTCTGGGTACCATTACCGGCAATACCATCGGCAGTGAGACCGTTGGCAGCTTGGAATGCAGTAACTGCTGCCACCGTGCCAGCGCCATAGTCGCCATCCACGCTGCCGGTATAATATCCGAGGGTGCGCAGATTCTTTTGCAGAGCGCGCACAGCGGGGCCCTGAGAGCCCTGACGCAGGCTGCCCAGATTGGCCACTACGCTATCGGCCTTCTTGGCAGAAGAGGAGTAGAGTTTGGTAAGCGTATCGGGGCCAGCGACACCATCTGCGCCAATATTGTTGCGCTTCTGGAAGGCCATGACCGCTGCTTCGGTGGTGGCTTCAAACTCGCCATTGGCTGTGCCGGTCAAATAACCCAGTACGATCAAGCGGTTTTGCATGATCTTTACCTGAGAGCCGGTGGAACCGAAACGCAGGTAGATATCGGTCTTACCATTGGTGTAAGAATTGGCATTGCTATTGGAAGACGAACCACCAGAAGAGGACGACCCACCAGAAGAATGGCTGGAGGAACCATTGGAGGAAGAACCGCCGCCGCCGGAACCAGCACCATTTGTATTGGCAGAAACGGCATAATAGCTGTACAGGGCATCCAAAGTTCTGGGGCCTGCCACGCCATCGGCCTTCAGGTTGTTATTGGCTTGGAATGCCTTTACCGCAGCAGCGGTGCCAGCGCCGTAGTCGCCATCCACATTGCCGTTATAATACTTCAATTCCTTCAAACGGTTCTGCAAACGGCGTACTTCCTCGCCGGTAGAGCCGAGGCGCAGCGTACCGCTGGACTGATTGTTATTGTTATTGGCATTATTGTTGTTGGAAGAACCGCCATTGTTATTACCACCGGAAGAAGCCGGGGTGGGAGTGGGCGTTGCGATGGAAATGGGTGTACCACCGTTGACGCTGGAGGGCGCAGAAGTGACCACCACATTGGAGGGAGGATTGGTGGGGGTGCTGTTGCCCCAAGTCCAGTCGCCCCAGTCGCTTTCGCCGCTGCCGGAATTATCAGGTGTATTCGCAGGCACCACTGTAGGAGTGGGGGTGGGCGTTGCGGTGATATACGGCGTGTTGGTAATAACCGTCTGAAAAGTGGAACCACCATTCAAATTCAGCTGACCATCATCAAAAGCACGGTCATCCGGGTCGGTATAGCAGGCACTCAAAAGTGCGCATGCCAGCACCAGCAGAACCACGATAGCCAAGCGCTTGACAAGTCCCTTCCGGTTTTGTTGCTGCATATTCTTCATTCTCTAACCACACTCCATTCCTCTATCTGCATATGTTACAAAACTTTCAAATTTTTGAGAGCGATGCAAAGACACCGCTTCAACTTGTATTGTACAGTCAAACGTTAGAAAAATCAATACCTAATATTCAGCTGTGCTCTATCTTAACGATTCAGAAAGCGTATTTCTTGCAGAAAATACGAAATATTTCTGTCATATTTACTATTTTTGCTGAGAGAATGCGCGAAAGATCATATTCAACTTCTCACACCTCATCGATGTCGCCGGTGATGAGGGAGCCCAGCCTGAGCGAGTACAGGCCGCAGCGACGCACTTTACGCCCAGTGGCCTTCTCCAAGGCAGAGCGGTAGAAGCTCAACTGCAACCGATAACGTTGCCAAAGTTCCTGCGGATCTTTCACATAGTCTGTTTTAAAATCGATCAGCACCCACTCCTCCTCTTCCAAATAGCACAGGTCGATAACACCCTGTACGATGGTATCCATGGGATGAGCGATCTTCAGATTGAAGGGCCATTCACGACGTATTTCCTTACTGCACAACATTTTGCGCCCTTCTTCTGAGGTGAGGAAACGGGCTGCCATCGTCACATCGGCCACAGAAGCCTCCTGAATCGAAAATCTTCCGCTAAGACGAAGATTCTCTCGATGGGCTTCCAGAAAATCGATCACATTGCCTTCTGTGAGCGATTGGCTCAAACCCTCGATAGAAACGGTACTCAGTAACAGATGCGTGCATACGCCCCGCTGCAGGGAGGCATCCTCTGGCCTGCTCTGTAAAAATTCCGGCTTCTCTGGCAAAGAGGAAAGCAGCTTGGGCTGACGGTGCAAAAGCGGATAGCGTTTTCTCTCCGCTGTTTCCTCTTCGTCTTCCGGTTGGCTGTTTTCTTGCAGTGCCCTGCATAGAGCTGTAACACCGATTTTTAGCGGTGTGGGTTCGATGGTTGCAATGGGCGTGAGGGGATCTTCCACATGGGAAGCCACTGGAATGATCTGATCAAAAAATTTCAGATTTACATCCAAATTGGCATTGACATTCTCTTCGGAATGTGAATCGCTTGATTCCACTGCATCACTGTGGAAAACGACCTTCCAAACCCCACTTTTCTGTGGAAAAGATGTGGGAACTATGGATGAAAATGAATTTCCGCATGTTTTCCATGTGTCATTTGTGGAAAACTCAACCGCCGATCCCTGCTGGTTTGCAGCATCAAAATCTGTTTCTTCCTTTATATATGTATCCTGATTCTGACAAGAACTTTCCATAGGAGGAATAACAGAAGGCGATCCTTCTTCGGTCTCTTCCATGGTGAGGGATTGCTCCACCCACTCTACCAAAGTTTTGGCGCTTCGTACCAAAGAAAGCTTTCCACCCATTTCCCGGTTCTGTACTTTGGCTTGTACATCTGCTCGGTCTGCGTTGCTAATGCCCACCATCACCAAGCGATTCTTCGGGCGTGTCAAGGCCACATACAGAACCCTTGCACGTTCGGCTCTGTCTTCGGCTTTGGTTTTCAGATCGATCACATTTTGCAAAAGGGTGGTACGTTTGGTGCGGCTTCGTTTATTCATATACATCAGCGACAGGCCCAGTTTGGCATGCATACTGATGGCGCGAGTCACTGTCCGCTTCTGGATCTGGTCTTCCAGCCCCATCACATAAACGGTGGGAAACTCCAAACCTTTGGATTTATGAATGGTCATGATGCGCACAACATCCTCCCATGGGTTTACCACGGTGGGCGATGTTTCATCATTGCCTTTGTTCAGTGTACTCAAAAACCCGGATAGACCTTCTGTATGGTTCTGGGCATACTCGCCTGCTTTGTAGCACATCATGCGCAAATTGGCTTGGCGCAGCTTGCCGCCGGGCTGGCAGCCATAGTGGGCATATAAACCGCTGCGCATCAAAAAGTCCCACAAATATTCTTCCACAGGCATGCTGGCATAGAGGAAGCGTTCGTGCTCCAATTGCTCCAACACCTGCTTACAGCGTGCAGCAAGGGTGCTATCCTCCTGCTGCGCTGCACAGGCCAGCAATGCATCCAGATAAGAGCTGCCTGCGTCGGGCAAGTAAAGGCGAATTTCTGTCAGCTCTCGTTCATTCATATTGAACAGGGGAGATCGCAATTCCGATATCAGCGCCAGATCGTTACGCAGGTTATCCAGCAGAGACAGGTGCTGTGCTACCTGCTGCACTTCTTCGGACGACATGGCATTCATAGATGCATCCACATAGACCGGAATGCCCGCCTTTACCAGTTCGGCCTCCACTTGATTGGCGACCCCTTTAACGGTGGGCATCAGAATAACGATATCGCGATAATGCAGTGCATCCCCTGGCTGACCGTTTGCATCCATCATGGGCAGACCTACGGTACGCTGAATATCCTGTGCGATCACTCTGGCCTGCGCAATGATGCGTTCTTTCTTAGGTACATCCGTTAGCAAGTGCAGCTCCGTCTGGGGGTCGCAGGTAGAAGGTCTGCCGGGATACAACTTGGCAGAATCATCGTAGTCGATCTCTGTTACCCGCCGATCCATCACATGGGAGAAGATACGGTTCACAGAGGAAAGTACTTCTTCCCTGCTACGGAAATTCTTGTTAAGAATGATACGACGGCAGTCGGCCATTTCGTCGTCGCTGAAAGCTGACAATTTTCCCAGAAACAATGAGGGCTCTGCTTGTCGGAAGCGATAGATACTTTGCTTCACATCGCCTACATAGAAAAAGTATTGGGAACCATCCTCACGTTTTACGCTGTTCAGTATCGCTTCCTGAATGGCGCTTACATCCTGATATTCATCCACAAAGACCGCATCGATGCGGCTGGCTTCCAGAGAGCAAAGTTCAGGGTCGGAGAGCACTTCCAATGTCATATGTTCCAGATCGCCAAAATCCAGCACGCCGCGCTCTAACTTTCGGCTGCGAAAATCTTCGTGCAAAGCTTGCATCAGCCAGCATAGTCCGTTTAGTGCAGGGCGCATCTTGTTCATATCGTACAGCGCATCCTCCAACTTGGCAGGCAGCACTTTCTTCATTTCTTTCAGACAGTTCTTGTAGCTTTCTCGAATGGCTTTGAAACGGTCTCGAAGTGAGGCTTCATCCTCAGTGGTGGGCTTTACGGTAGGCAGCACCATAAACTTGGTCGCCTTTATTTTCGCGCACAGATTTTCCAGCCCATTCTGTGCAGCTTGCTTCAGTTCGGTCAGCGTGATGAAGTCTACACTGAGCGTCTTCTGGTACTTTTCAGGGAAGGCAGGATCGTTTTGCATCTGGTTGGCCTGCCGCCAGACCATCAGGGCATTATCTACCTGTAAACTGCATTCGTCCAGCAGTGTATCGGTAAGGGGATGATTCTCCAAAGTATCCATGGTCCATTCCTGTTGTGCTTGCTGCTTAAGCCAGCCCATGGGATCGGGTCGGGTGAGCAGAAATTTGTACAGCTCATCCATCATGGTGATCAAGTTCTTCTCCGGCACCACTGATAACAGCGCTTCTAAGTTGGCATCTTCTTTGGCGGCTTGATAGGCTGCCTCTAAAACTTCATCCATGCTCTCTTGATAGATGGTCTTGATGGTTCGCTCATCGGAAAGCACGAATTGCGGATCAACTCCACAATGACGAAAATGCTCCCGCACCAGCTTCTGGCAGTAGGAGTGAATGGTGCTGATCTGTGCACTGGACAGCAGATCAAACTGTCGAGCCATGGCAGGGTCGTTTGCTGCGGCCTCCTGCAAAGCAGACTCCAAACGTTCCCGCATCTCTGCGGCGGCTGCGCGTGTATAGGTGACCACCAGCATGCGGTTGATATCGATATGTTTATCGCGAACAAGGTGCATGATGCGCTCCACCAAAACGGTGGTCTTGCCGCTACCGGCTGCTGCCGAAATAAGCAGTTCTCTATTGTTGGCATAAATCGCACTGGCTTGTTCTGGAGTAAAAGATTTTTCTGCCATCGATGACGACCTCCCGTCACGTGTTGCTATTTTATGCAGCAACTATCTGTACATGATTGTACATGATTTGGAGAAGATACACAAGAGGCAGGTGATCGAAAGGATCAGGACGACCAATAAGGACGCTGCTTGTGGTGGTAATGTTTCACGTGAAACACACCTTGGTATATCTGCCTACAATGTTTCACGTGAAACATTCTTCATCGAACTCGCGTGAATTGTTTCACGTGAAACTGTCAAAACAGAAATATATAGCAAAAGTGTCCAATGCCTTGCCATGCATGCCATTTGCCTCTTTTGTCTTTTAGTGCTATAATACAGCGGTCATGATGTAAACCATGTAAGGAGGACCCGGAATGCCAACCACTACTTTCGATAAAGAATCCATCAAGCGGAGCATCCTTGGTAAGTTGCAGCGCTACAATGGTGTTACCATTGGCGAGGCCACCAAGCAGCAGCTGTACAAGGCCGTTGCGATGACCATCCGCGACCAGATGATGCAGAAATGGATGATCTCCCGCCACGCCCGCCACGAGGCCAAGGGCAAGCGCGTGTACTATCTGTCCATTGAGTACTTGCTGGGTCGGTTGATGGATTGCAATCTTATCAACTTGGCCAGCGAGAAAGCGTACAAAGAGGCACTGGAAGAACTGGGCATCGATCTTTTGTCCATCTTCCCCGAAGAGCCCGAACCTGCACTGGGCAATGGCGGCCTCGGCCGTCTGGCTGCCTGCTTTATGGATAGCCTCGCTTCCGAACAGCTGCCTGCCATGGGCTGCACCATTCGCTATGAGTATGGCCTCTTCCGCCAAAAGCTGATCGATGGCCAGCAGGTAGAAATGCCCGACGACTGGACTCGCAATGGCAACGTGTGGGAGTTCGCTGTACCCGAAGATGCTTGCCAGATCCAGTTTGGTGGTTATGTGGACGAATCTGAGGTGAACGGCCGCAAGGTATTCACCGTGAAGGATGCCTATACCATCGAAGCCATCCCCTACGATATGCCCGTTGTCGGCTACCAGAATAATTGCGTGAATACCCTGCGCACTTGGTCGGCCCGCGCCATCAACAGCTTCAACCTGCAGGCCTTCGGCGATGGCAACCATGTGCAGGCATCCGAAGGCGAGCACTTGGCTGGCGTTATCACCAAGGTGCTCTATCCCGAAGATCGCCACTACGAAGGTAAGAGCTTGCGTCTCAAGCAGCAGTACTTCTTTGTAAGCGCCACGCTGCAGTACGCCCTTAAGCAGTTTAAAAAGTACTACGGTAACAACTTCGATATACTGCCCGATAAGGCCATCTTCCACATCAACGATACCCACCCCGCTCTGGCCATCCCTGAGATGATGCGTTTGCTCATCGACCAAGAAGGCCTCAGCTGGGAAATGGCAGAGCGCATCACCAGCCGCTGCATGGCCTATACCAACCACACTGTTATGGCTGAAGCACTGGAAAAGTGGCCTGTGGATATGATGAAATCCACCCTGCCCCGAATCTTTATGATTTTGGAAGAGCTGAACCGCCGTGTATGTGAGAAGCTGTTCCTCAGCTATCCCGACCAGTGGGAGCGCATCGGCCGCATGGCCATCATCGGCTATGGTCAGGTGCATATGGCCAACCTGTGCGTAGCCCTCAGCTACAGCGTAAACGGCGTAAGCCAGCTGCATGGTCAGATCTTGAACGATACCATCTTCCACGATTACTATCATATCAATCATAAGAAGTTCACTGCCATCACCAACGGTATCACCCATCGCCGTTGGCTGCTGGCCGCCAACCCCAAGCTGACCAATTTGATCACCGAGGCCATCGGCGATGGCTTCCAGAAGGATGCAGCCAAGTTGGAAGAACTGGTGCCCTATGCTGACGACGCCGCTTTCCGCCAGAAGTTTGATGCTGTAAAGAAGCAGAATAAGGAACGTTTGGCCAAGCTAATTATGGATCGTCAGGGCATCAAGGTGGATCCCGAATTCATTTTCGATGCACAGTCCAAGCGTCTGCATGAGTATAAGCGCCAGCTTTTGAACGCTTTGCACATCAATGTGCTGTACAACCGCATCTGCGATGATCCCAACTTTACCATGCCGCCCCGCTTGTTCCTGTTCGGTGCGAAGGCTGCTCCCGGCTATTGGCTGGCCAAGCAGATCATTCGCTACATCAACGAGCTGGCTAAGAAAATCGATGCTCATCCCCGTGCCAGCAAGATGCTCAAGATCGTTTACATCGAAAACTACGATGTTTCCACTGCCGAAGTGCTGATGCCCGCCACGGAGATCAGCCAGCAGCTTTCTACTGCCGGTAAGGAAGCCAGCGGCACCGGCAACATGAAGTTTATGATGAACGGCGCTGTTACCCTTGGCACTATGGACGGCGCCAATGTGGAGATCTACGAGCAGGTAGGCGACGAGAACATCTACATCTTCGGCATGCGGGCCGATACGGTGGAGCAGCTCTACCGGGATGGCAGCTACCGCCCCATGAGCATTGTGGAGAACAATGCAGAGATCCGCAAGGTGATGGAACAGTGGCAGAGCGGCTGGATCCTGCCAGATGAAAGCTATGTGATGAACGCCCTGCGCGGTTCTCTGCTGGAAGGCAATGTGGCTGACCCCTACTTCGTATTGAAGGACTTCGGCTCCTACTCCATGGCCAACCTGCGCGTGATGGAAGATTATCAGAACCGCGACAAGTGGCTCAAGATGTCCATTATGAATACTGCCAAGTCCGGCTTCTTTAGCTCCGACCGTACCATTCGCGAGTATAACGAGCGCATTTGGCACATTCAGAAGCTGGCTGATTGATGCGGTTTTGCATTGATCTGAGCTGATGATGAAAAGAAACAAGCACCGTATCTATGTTGGATGCGGTGCTTGTTTGTATGTTGATGTAAAGAGGGAGTTGCAAAAGTTGAAACAGTCGTTTCGTAGAGCGAGTCTCCACGAAAGAGCAAAAATGACGAAAACATTGTTGGTTTATCTCCACTTTATGTAGAAAATAAGACAAAAAACGATGGTTATTCGCCATAGTGTTGACATATAGCGCAAGCTGTGCTATACTTCAATACGTTCGGCAAATGAGTGGTGCACTTATTTTGATGCCTTATTTGCCTTTTGAAAGACGCTACCAGATGAGCAATCATTTTGTAATAGATCAGCCCTAATAAGCCGTGGGCATATCAATCTATTACAGAATCATGTCATTATGGAGGCGTTGTTTTTTATGGAAAAATTGCTGAAGCTTACCTACTATTATAATAGTGGGTTCTCGGTGCAGGTGGGCGGTACGCTGCTCATCTTCGACTACTGGGAGGGCGAAAACCGCTCCCTCCCTCCGGGCAGCCGCATCACCGAGGTGTACTTACAGGCCTTTGAGCAGATCATCGTATTTGTAAGCCATGCGCATCCGGATCATTTCGATCCGGTCATCTACGAATGGTACAAGCATGGCTTGCCGGTCAGCTATGTGGTAAGCCACGATATGCCGGTGGGTACCCGCGGCAGCCGTATGGCACCACTTCAAGAAAAACAACTAACGCAGGATATCAAAGTAAAAGCATTCGAAAGCACCGACTTGGGTGTTAGCTGGCTGGTTACAGTCTATGGGGTGAATATCTTCCATGCAGGCGATTTGAACCTGTGGCATTGGCGGGCAGAGAGCACCCTCAAGGAGATCGATGATGCGGAGCAGGCCTACTACAATGCGGTGGCTCCGCTTCGGCAGGAGCGCATCGATGTAGCTATGTTCCCGGTGGATCCCCGCCAAGGCTACATGTACGATGCAGGTGCAAACCACTTTATCATGACAGAGAAACCTCGGGTATTCATTCCCATGCACTGGCAGGATAGAACGGAAGTGGCCATTGAGTACGCGCGCCGTACCCGCAATGCGCAGACCGAAGTGGTGGCGCTTACCAAGCCGGGTACTATCGCCAACCTTACCTTCTCTGAGGAGGTATTGGATATCCATATCATTGAACCGCCGAAGGATCTGGAGGATCAGCTCTTCCCCCTGCGCCGCCCTGCCGGTGCAGGCGGCGATCCCTTTGCAGATACCGATCTGCCAGTGGATCTGAAATAAGGTGGTATAGTGATGGAGGAGGCTCTCACTCGAAATGGGTGAGAGCTTTCTTTTGTGAATGTGTACCCTCTCCGTCTAAGCTACGCTTAGCCACCTCTCCCAGAGGGAGAGGCAGTAGGGTCACACACCCTTGGCTCTCCCTTTGGGAGAGCTGTCAGGCACAGCCTGACTGAGAGGGTAATACAAATGGTTATAGAGATCCATTCATTTCAAACCATATCATCCACTTAAGCAACATCGTGTAACCGATCTGCAACCATCACTATCTGCTGATCCACGCAAACAGAAACAACTCCAAACATTACATATCAATACATCCTGCAACACATTTACAACCACATCAAACGATTCAACATCACATGACCCATTAACCCCGGTTACATATCGGTTGCTTTTGCTTGATTCTATTGACATTTCCTATACGCTGTGGTATCACATAGATAGGCAACTCAAAGCACGTCTTGTGCTGCTTAGAAAGGCGGTGAGATGCATGATCGACGGGAAAGCGGTCATTGGTTTTTGCGTTACCAAGATCTTCGATCTTTGCCGTTCCGAGTTGGTAGATCAATTGCATCTGGCTGCCAAAGAAGCCGACATGAAGCTGATCGTGTTCAACAGCTTTTCCGACTTCTTCTACCGCAACAAGCACGAAGACGGTGAGCAATATGTTTACGATGCCATCCAATACGATGTGGTGGATGCGTTGGTCATTCACGAACATAGCTTCTTTCATAAAGAACTGGTGCACGATCTTGCAACCCGTGCCCGGCAGGCTGGCAAGCCGGTCGTCATCGTCAATGGCGAACGGGAAGGCTGCTTTAGCGTAAATGGCGATTACCGAAACGCGTTTTGCGAAGTACTTAGCCATGTGCTGGTGCACCATGGCGTGCAGGATACCATGTTTATGGGCGGTCACCCGGAAGGCGACCAGATCACCGAGCAGCGGCTGGATTGCTACAAGCAAGTGCTGTGGGAAAACGGTCTGCCCTTTACCAATGAACAGGTTTTGTACGGCGAGCTCTGGTCTGAACCCGCTTATGCGGCTATGACCAAGATGATGGCCTCCCGCACAAGACCGCCGCAGGCGATCTTCTGTGCCAACGACGAGATGGCCCGCTCTGTATGCGATTGGCTGCTGGCCCATGGCTGGAATGTGCCGCGGGATGTGATCGTTACCGGCTACGATGGCTTGCCCAATGCCGAATTGTTTACCCCGGAGCTGACCACTTGCTCCGAAAATGCCGCTGGTATGGCGCAGTGCATCATTCAAGCGGTCAAGGCTGGAATGGCCGGTCAGAAGCCCGGCGAGTTTTTGAATCCTTACTTGCCGATCATTTCAGAATCCTGCGGCTGTGAGCGCCATTACAAGGGCGATTACCGGGAGCTGGCCAAGGCACAGTACCAGACCATCCGGGATATGGAAGTTCACGAGACCCAGATGTTTGTGTGGCTCAATCGCATTTTCCATATCAGCGATATGAATGGTCTCTATCAGACCATCAGCGGCTCCATCTTGTCCAACAGCTATTTCTGTCTCCGGTCAGATTATGTGGCCAATGCCATCGATCACAAGCGCAGCTGCCGTACTGTTGATCCGGATGGGGAAATGGTGGTCATCCCGTCGCTGAAAAATAAGGATGGGGCACAAGCCAACAGCATCATGCCGCTGCGGCAGCAATTGCCCTATTTGCAGCGCTGGATGATGGATGATACCATGTTTGTGCTGACCGCTGTGCATGTGATGGATGTGCCCGTGGGCTACTATGCTGTTGAGACAGATTGCATCAAGCGCTGCATGCATAACTTAAAGCGTATGCAAAGCATGCTGAACACTGCATTTAACGTATCAGTGAACCATTTGAGAGAAATGGATCTGCAGCGCAGTGTAGAGAACGCCGCCAAGACCAACCCGGTCACCAAGCTGCCCAATTTGAAAGGCGCTGTGGAATGGTACGAAAACTTCCGTCAGGAGCATAGCGGCGATAAGTGTGTGTCGGTTTCGGTGTACGGTATGCCCAAGTATACCTACATTAGCGAAAATTATGGCGTAAAAGAAGCAGAGGAAGCCCAGCGCTTTGTGGCAGAATGTTTGCGCCTGGCCAATACCGGCGATTGCTATATCGCCCATGTGGCAGATGATCTGTTCATCGTGCTCAATTATTATAATGAGAGCAGCGAAATAGCACAGCGTATCGATACTACGACTTCTGCGTTCTATACACAGATCGAGAGCTTCAACAAGCAAAGCACCAAAGAGTATTTTATCGAGGTAAACTCCGGCTGCACTGAGGTGGAGAAGGGTTTTAGTACCTCTTTGGAAAGCCTCATCAAGTTTGCCAACTCCGATATGTACATCAACCGCTTGAAGCGGGGCATGGGCAAGGCGGTCAAGGAGCAGGAAAGCCCGCGGGAATACTATCGCGCCTTTGAGATGCTGGTGGATAAAAACTTGTTCCTCTACCACTTCCAGCCCATTATCAGCGCCCGCACGGGCGAGATCTTCGGCTATGAAGCGCTGATGCGCACCGATAGCTCCATTGGGCTCAATCCGCTGGAGATCTTGGCGGCAGCCAAAGAATACGGTCGGCTATACGATATTGAGCGAGCGACCCTCTTTAACGTAATGGATCAGTTCCAGAACCGGCGGGAGCAGTTTGGGGATAAGAAGGTGTTTATCAACATCATACCCGGGCATTTCCTCAACGAGCAGGATATGGGCGAATTGCTGAGCCGCCACGGTGCTTACATGGATCGCTTCGTGTTTGAGCTTACCGAGCAGGAAAGCATGCCGGATAGCGACTTGAATAAGCTGCGCCGCTTCGGCGGGGTCAACGGCGCTACGCAGATCGCGGTAGACGACTTTGGTACCGGGCATAGCAACATCGTCAATGTGCTGCGTTATGCGCCGCAGGTCATCAAGATCGACCGTTTCCTTGTGAAGGATATTCACAAGAGCCAAAACAAGCAGTTGTTTGTGCGCAATGTGGTGGAGTTTGCCAAGATGAACGGCATTCAAACCTTGGCGGAGGGTGTGGAGACCTCTAACGAGCTGCATCAGCTGATCGATCTTGGCATCGATCTTATCCAAGGCTACTACACAGGCCGCCCTCAGCCGGAGTTGATGACCAAGCTGCCGGAGGATATTCGCCACGAGATCTTACAGGCGAATCCCACCTTTGCTCAGCAGAGCATGCTTCATTAAACATAGGGATCGTTACATATGAACAAAGGAACCGCCCGATAACGAGCGGTTCCTTTCAGGTCGTCGAAAAACTCGCCTATGGCGACTTTTTCTTTGAAACCATGAAACTAAAAGGCAAAAAAAGCGCAAAGAACCCCTATGTGACAAGGAAAGCAAGAATTATCATGCAAAAGTAGGCTGTTCCCAACCAAGCAAATGTAACTTGCGCAAAAGCGCGTT
>JAZSRK010000103.1:0-12294 GCA_045538465.1 Candidatus Limiplasma sp.
TCGCCGTTTGCCGCCCGGCGAGCCGTAGGCGAGTAGGCAAACGGTGCAAGCCTCGTCGAAAATCCCCATGCCAGAAGAACTGGCACCGCAAGAAATGAAACCTATGGTATAATAGAAGCAGCGGAAAGAATGCCGTACTTAGTGAGCAAGAAGCTCGAGTCGAAAATTGTTTAAAGGCTCTCTAAATGCACCACGAATTGTCCAGCAAGAGCAAGCAAAAGGACGTAAAGAAAAATATAGAAAGACAGAGAGCCGCGCCGCTGTACGACCATAGGAGGGAAGGATATGGAAAAAGTATACGAGCGTTGTTGTGGTATCGATATTCACAAGAAAGTCATCGTAACTTGCCTGCGGATTGGGAATAGGAAGGAGATTCGAGAATTTGGAGCGAGCACCCGCGAACTGCTCAAGTTGTCAGATTGGCTGGCAGCGAACGAGTGCGAAATGGCAGCAATGGAAAGCACAGGATCATACTGGAAGCCGCTGTACAACGTGTTGGAATCGCAGGGGATGCCTGCGATGGTGGTCAATGCGCAGCATATGAAGGCAGTGCCTGGGCGTAAGACCGATCAGAAGGATGCAGAGTGGATCGCTGATCTGCTGCAGCACGGATTGCTGAAAAGCAGCTTCATACCTTGTAAGGCGCAGCGTGAACTCCGGGAGCTTGTTTCGTATCGGAGAAGTCTGGTAGGAGAAAAGAGCCGTGAACTTAACCGCTTGCAAAAAATGCTGGAGGGTGGCAATATCAAACTGTCCGGAACGATCTCCAACATCAATGGCAAGAGCGGTCGGAACATCCTTAATGCGTTGGTATGCGGGGAAGTCATCACCCGTGAGCGATTGGCAGAGCTGATCGTGTCCCGTCTGAAGGCAGACCCGGAAAAGCTACTGGAGGATCTAGAAGGAATTCTAACACCGCTGCAGCGAAAGATGATCGGCGTCGTACTCAGACACATTGATGAATTAGACAGACACATTGCAGAGCTGGACGATGAGATTGACGGTAATATGTCTGAAGGAGAAAAAGCAAGAGTAGCGCAGCTGGACAGCATTCCCGGTATAGCCGAAGAAAGCGCCAAAACAATTCTTGCCATCATCGGTACGGATATGAGCCGTTTTCCATCAGCAAGTCATCTTTGTTCATGGGCGGGTGTTGCTCCCGGGAACAATGAAAGCGCCGGAAAGCGACTTTCCGGTCGAACCACCAATGGGAATAAAGTGCTCAAATCTACGCTCGTTCAATGTGCCCACTCCGCTGTCAAGGTCAAGACATCCTTCTTCTATGCACAGTATCAGCGTCTCAGCGTCCGCAGAGGAAAAAAGCGAGCCATTGTCGCCGTGGCTCATTCTATTCTCATTGCCATCTACCACATGCTGAAAAATGGCGAAATGTATTCCGACCCGGGTGCTGACTACTACAACCAATTCAACAGGGAACGGAAGGTCAACGCGCTTTTGCGCAAGTTACATTTGCTTGGTTGGGAACAGCCTACTTTTGCATGATAATTCTTGCTTTCCTTGTCACATAGGGGTTCTTTGCGCTTTTTTTGCCTTTTAGTTTCATGGTTTCAAAGAAAAAGTCGCCAAAGGCGAGTTTTTCGACGACCTGAACAAAGAATGGAGCCCCGGCAGTTTTGCCGAGGCTCCATTCTTTGTTATATCGATTCGACTTATGATACTCGCTTACAGCTTGCACTCCAGCTTAGCCAGCTCATCCACCACATAGTTGTAGACGAAATCTACGGCTTCTTCCACGGGCTTGCGCTCCTGCATGCTCTTGTCACGGGTGGAGATCTCAATGGTGCCGCCCTTGAGGCCCTTGGGGCTGACGATCATGCGCACCGGCACGCCGAACAGGTCTGCATCGGCAAACATAACGCCAGCGGAAACGGGACGGTCGTCCCAGATCACCTCGATGCCCTTGGCGGTCAGTTCGTCGTAGATCTTCTGGGACATGGCAGCCACTTCCTCGTTATCGGGGCGCATGGAGCAGAGGTGCACATGCCAGGGAGCGATGGAGATGGGCCAGATGGGGCCGTAGTCATCCCGATGGGCTTCGCAAACGGAAGCGGCCAGACGGCCCACGCCGATGCCGTAGCAACCCATGATGGGGTTCTTCATGCTGCCATCCTGATCCACATAGGTCATGCCCATGCTCTCAGTGTACTTTGTGCCCAGCTGGAAGATGTTGCCCACCTCGATGCCACGGGAGGTGTAGATAGAGGGCTTGCCGCAGATGGGGCAGATGCCGCCGTCGTAAGCCTTGGCCACGTCCACATATTCCACATCGCCGATATCCCGGGCGATGTTCAGGCCAGTCAGGTGAGCATCGGTCTCGTTGGCGCCGCACACCAGAGCGTTGATCCCCTTGAGGGAAGCATCAAATACCACACGCACTTCGCTGGAGATGCCCTTGGGGCCGATGAAACCAGCAGCCAGAGGGCTGTTCTCGGTCAGCTCGGCGGGATGGATCTCCGCCTTGATGTGGTTGCGCAGCTTGGTCTCGTTGATGTCCAGATCGCCCCGCAGGAAGGCCACCACATACTTGTCGGTCAGGTTTTCCTGATAGACAACGGCCTTGCAGGTCTGGTCGGCGCGGACATTCAGGAAGGCGCACAGGTCTTCGATGGTCTTTACATCGGGGGTGGAAACCTTGGTCAGCTCGGCGATCTCGCCCGCTTCGCTGTTCACGATGCAGGGAGCGGCTTCCATATTGGCGCGGTAGTCGCAATCGTGGCACAGCACAATGGTATCCTCGCCCACGGGGGTGAGCAGCATATACTCGTGGGAGACCTTGCCGCCCATCATGCCGCTGTCGGAGGCAACAGCCACCACTTCCTTCACGCCGGCACGGGCGAAGATGCGGTTGTAGGCTTCGTAGCAAATGTCGTAGTAGCGCTCCAGATCCTCCTGAGAGGTATGGAAGGAATAAGCATCCTTCATGGTAAACTCACGCACACGAATGAGACCGCCGCGGCAGCGGGGCTCGTCACGGAACTTGGTCTGGATCTGGTAGATCATGAAGGGATACTGGGTGTAGCTGTCGGCGATATCCCGCACAAAATGCACGGAGGCTTCCTCATGGGTCATGCCCAGCACCATGTCGGCACCGGAGCGATCCTTGAAGCGCAAAAGCTCGGAGCCGATGGACTCAAAGCGGCCGGATTCCTGCCACAGGGTGGCGGGCATGGTGACGGGGAAGAGCAGCTCCTGACCGTCGATACGGTTCATTTCCTCACGGATGATCTTTTCGATCTTGGAGGTGATGCGCTTGGTGACCGGGAACAGGGTGAAGATGCCGTTGCCCACGGGCTTGATGTAGCCGCCACGCATCATCAGGGCTTGCGAGGCGATCTGGCAATCGGCTGGGGTTTCCTTGTAGCGCTTGGAGACCAGATTTTTCAGTTTCATTGCGACCATTCTCCTTTTCTTTTCGGGGAGAGCGATAAAAAACGCTCCGCCCCTGTTGTTGCAGGGGCGAAGCGGAGCTTCGCGGTACCACCTTGCTTCAGCGCAGCAATTGCGCCCTCGTATGCCCTGTAACGGGAGCGCCCGGCGAACTTTCATCCGCATACTCGGGAGACGGGGGCTTCGTTTGCCTGTCGCATGCCTTGCAGCCTTGGGCATACTCTCTGGGGACGCGGCGAAAAAGAAGCGATCTCCTTCAACGTACTTACCCATTTTACCGATTCATGGGCGTAAATGCAAGTACTTTTTCTGTTGTTTTGGGCGAGAAAGAGCGGGTATTCCTTTTCTAATTGAGGAGGTTTGGGCTGCTCTGAGGTTAAAACAACAGAGTTTATCATTATTGTTCGTTTATCGGCCATTTTGGTCATTGTTGATTGGATACATATATGTTAAATTATTAACGAACCAAGAATGGCAAGCGCCCGTGCTTGCGGCATAGGGCACACGACAGGAGGACTTGAGATGAAAGACGGAAACCGTACCATCATCGAGCGCGTGGAACAGCTTATGGAAGCGATCGCTGCTACCCGCAAGGCGCAGCAGCTTTTTGCTACCTATTCTCAGGAGCAGGTGGACCGTATTTTCAAGGCTGCTGCTATTGCTGCCAATAAGGCACGCATCCCGCTGGCCAAAATGGCGGTGGAAGAGACCGGCATGGGCGTTGTGGAAGATAAAGTGATCAAGAACAACTATGCCGCCGAATACATCTACAATGCATATAAGGATACCAAGACCTGCGGTGTTGTGGAAGAAGATAAGGCCTTTGGCATGAAGAAGATCGCCGAGCCCATCGGCGTGATCGCAGCGGTCATCCCTACCACCAACCCTACCTCTACAGCCATTTTTAAGTGCCTGCTGGCGCTGAAGACCCGCAATGCCATCATCATTTCGCCCCATCCCCGTGCCAAGGGCTGCACCATTGCCGCTGCTAAGCTGGTGCTGGAGGCCGCCGTGGCCGCGGGCGCACCGGAGGGAATCATCAACTGGATCGACGTGCCCAGTCTGGAAATGACCAACACCGTTATGAAGGAAGCGGACATCATTCTGGCCACCGGCGGCCCCGGCATGGTCAAGGCTGCCTATTCCAGCGGCAAGCCCGCTCTGGGTGTCGGCGCTGGCAATACCCCCGCCATCATCGACGATACGGCCGATATTTTGCTGGCGGTCAGCTCCATCATTCATTCCAAAACTTTCGATAACGGCATGATCTGCGCTTCCGAGCAGTCGGTGATCGTTATGGAAAACGTGTACGACGCCGTTAAGGCAGAGTTTGCTGCCCGCGGCTGCTATTTCCTCGATCCTGAGGAGACTGAGAAGGTGCGTAAGACCATCATCATCAACGGCGGTCTGAATGCCCGTATCGTAGGCCAGAAGGCCGCCCGCATTGCTGAATTGGCTGGCATTACGGTGCCTGCTGGTACCAAGATCCTCATCGGCGAAGTGGAAAGCGTTGCCCTCAGCGAAGAATTTGCCCACGAAAAGCTGTCCCCGGTGCTGGCCATGTATAAAGCCACCTCCTTTGAGGATGCCCTTACCAAGGCAGAACAGCTGGTGGCAGACGGCGGCTACGGTCACACCTCCTCCATTTATCTGAATGAAGGCACCCAACAGGAAAAGCTGGCCACCTTTGCCGCTCGCATGAAGACCTGCCGCATACTGGTCAACACCCCTTCCTCCCACGGCGGTATCGGTGATCTGTACAACTTTAAGCTGGCTCCCTCTTTAACGTTGGGCTGCGGCAGCTGGGGCGGCAACTCCGTTAGCGAAAACGTGGGCGTGAAGCATCTGCTGAATATCAAAACCGTTGCAGAAAGAAGGGAAAACATGCTGTGGTTCCGGGTGCCTGAGAAGGTGTACATCAAGAAGGGCTGCCTGCCGGTTGCGCTGGATGAGCTCAAGACCGTTATGGGCAAAAAGCGTGCCTTCATTGTGACCGATAACTTCCTTTACGAGAATGGCTTCACCAAGCCCATCACCGATAAGCTGGATGAAATGGGCATCGTGCATGCTTCCTTCTTCAATGTGGAACCCGACCCCACGCTGGCCTGCGCCAAGGAAGGTGCTGCCCAGATGGCAGCATTCAAGCCCGATACCATCATTGCGCTGGGCGGCGGCTCTGCCATGGATGCTGCCAAGATCATGTGGGTGCTGTACGAGCATCCCGAAGCCGACTTTATGGATATGGCCATGCGCTTCATCGATATCCGCAAGCGTGTGTACACCTTCCCCAAGATGGGCGAAAAGGCTTACTTTGTCGCCATTCCCACCTCTGCTGGTACCGGCTCTGAGGTTACCCCCTTCGCCGTCATCACCGACGAGCAGACCGGCGTCAAGTACCCGCTGGCAGACTATGAGCTGCTGCCCAATATGGCTATTGTGGATACCGACTACCACATGTCCGCTCCCAAGGGTCTGACTGCTGCCTCCGGTATCGACGCTGTGACCCACGCTTTGGAAGCCTACGCTGCCATGCTGGCCACCGATTACACCGATGGTCTGGCCCTCAAAGCCCTCAAGACCATCTTCGAATACCTGCCCCGCGCCTACAACGATGGTCAGAACGACGTGGTGGCTCGTGAAAAGATGGCCAACGCCGCCACCATGGCGGGCATGGCTTTCGCCAACGCCTTCTTGGGCGTGTGCCACTCCATGGCGCACAAGCTGGGTGCTTTCCATCACCTGCCCCATGGTGTTGCCAATGCCCTGATGATCGAAGAAGTGCTTCGCTTCAACGCCTGCGAGGCACCTGCCAAGATGGGCACCTTCTCCCAGTACGACCATCCCCGCACGCTGGCTCGCTATGCTGAGATCGCCGATTATCTGGCTCTTGGCGGCAATACCGATGAAGAAAAGCTGGAAAACCTGATCGCTTCCATCAACGACCTGAAGCGCAAGGTAGGCATCAAGGAGACCATCAAGGATTACGGCATTGATGAAGCTGCCTTTATGGAGCGTCTGGATGAAATGGTGGAGCAGGCCTTCGACGACCAGTGCACCGGCGCCAACCCCCGGTACCCGCTGATGAGCGAAATTCGCGAGATGTACCTGAATGCCTACCATGGCAAGCATTTTACCGAGCAGCCCATGCCCAAAGCCTGATGGAAGGAGAAAGAAGACCATGAAGCTGGATCAAGTGATCGCTCTGCGCAACAAAAAGACGATTTACCGGGATGGCGACAAATGCATCAAGGTGTTTAACGAGGATTATTCCAAGGCAGACATCCTCAACGAGGCGCTCAATCAGGCTCGCATCGAGGAGACCGGGCTGCACATTCCCCGTATTTTGGAAGTGACCACTGTGGATGGCAAGTGGGCCATCGTAACGGAGTTTATCGAGGGCAAGACCCTCGCCCAGCTGATGCAGGATAACCCTGAGGATGCGGACAAATACATGGAGCAGTTTGTAGATCTGCAGCTGGAAATGCACCAGAAAACCAGCCCCATGCTCACCAAGCTGAAGGATAAAATGAACCGCAAGATCAGCCAGACCCAGCTGGATGCCACCACCCGGTACGACCTGCACACCCGTTTGGAGAGCATGCCCAAGCATAACAAGGTCTGCCACGGCGATTTTAACCCCTCCAATGTGATCATCGCCAAGGATGGCACACCTTACATTCTGGATTGGTCGCACGCCACGCAGGGCAATGCCTCTGCTGATGCTGCCCGTACCTATCTTCTGTTCTGGCTCAGCGGCGATATCGAAGGTGCCCGTAAATATCTGGAACTGTTCTGCAAAAAAAGCGATACCGCCCGCCAGTACGTGCAAAAGTGGATGCCCATCGTGGCGGCCAGCCAGTCTGTAAAGGGAAATGCCAGCGAGAGAGATTTCTTGCTCAGCTGGGTGAGCGTAGTGGACTATCAGTAAGAACATATGACCAAAACAAGCCCCCGGTTGCCGCCGTTTATGGCGATGGCAGCCGGGGGCTTGCGGTTTTTTATAACGGGCTTTGCGGTTTACTGTTCCCTCTTCATGCGGAAGGCGACAGATCTTTTGAGGTACTCCAGATATTCCTCATCCCGGCACATGGCTTTGCCAGGGGTATCGCTCAGCTTGGCCACTGCCCGCCCATTGACGGTTTGCAATTTGATAACGATATTCAGCGGTTCCTCGCAGGTGTCGTTGGAACAGAAGGTACCAATGCCGAAGGAGACCTTGATCCGTCCGCTAAAGTGGTCGTACAGCGCCTGTGCCCGGTCAAAATCCAAACTGTCGCTGAAGAGAAGCAGCTTGTTTTTGGGGTCTGCGCCGTAGCGCTGGTAGTGGGCGATCATCTTTTCGCCCCATTCGTAGGGGTCGCCGCTGTCGTGGCGCACGCCGTTAAAGTTGTTGACCATGGAACGGTTAAAGTCCAGAAGGAATAGGTCGGTGGTAATGGTATCGGTAAGAGCGGTACCGTTATCGCCCTTGTATTCGTTATACCAATCCTCCAGCGCATAGTGGTTGGTGTAGGCCAGAGGGATGGAGTCGATGCCCTGATACATCTGCACAAACTCGTGGGCGTAGGTGCCGACGGGGGTCAGGTTATACTTCATGGCCAAATATACATTGGAGGTACCGGCGCAGTTGGGGGTCTCGCTGGTAAGGCGGCGCACCACTTCGTCTGCCCATTCACGGGACAGGCGGCGGCGGCAGCCGAATTCGGCAAAGCGGAAGGTGTATTTGCCATTGCGGAAATCTTGGATCTTCTGTTCCAAGCGCTGCTCGGCAGAGGCGCGCAGGGCGTTGTAGTCGTACTTCAGGCGGAAATAAACCTCGTTGACGATCTCCAGCAGGTAGATCTCGAACTGCATGGCAGAAAACAGCGGGCCGCGTACAACAATGTGCAAATGGCCCCGATCGCTGAGAGAGGTCTCCACATAGTCCCGGATGGGTCGCCACAGGCGCAGAAACTCGATGTAGTCGTTCTTTAGGTAGCGGATGGTGCGCAGATAATCCAATTCGTCCTTGGTAAAGGTGAGGCTGCACAGATGGTCGATCTGGGCGTTGATCTCCTCATACATTTCTTGGGTAAAGGTAACATCCTTGTTGCGGCAGCGGAAATAATATTCGCCGCACAGGTCGGTGTGCTTATGGAAAATGACCTGATTCATATTGAATTTGTAAAGGTCGGTATCCAGCAAAGAAACAACGATGGGTTCCAGCTTCATATAAACATCCTCCTTCGGTTTGATCAGGTATGTGCATCAGCCGTTTGGGCATTCAGGCTGTGCAGGGCTTTGGTGGTTTTGCGGGCGAGCACAAGCGAAAAATGGGTGGTCCATTGGTCACCTGCATCAATGCCCAAGGTGTTTTGCAGATCGTAGCGGAACCAAGGCAGCAGGTAGCGGCTGAGCAGGATGGTGCGATAAGCGCCTTCGGGATTCAGCAGGGCGTTCAGATCTTCAAGGGTGTAGGAAAAGTAGTTTTCGCTGCATTCCCGCTGCCAGTTTTCTGTATATTTGTATTTGAGCAGCAAATGCGCCAGATTGCGTCTTAGGGAGATGGAACCCCATTGCGCTTCAAAATCGCGCAGCTGCCACTCAGGCAAGGTATGCCGCAGGTGCTGTTCGGCCTCGATCGGGGTGGCTGCATCCGGCTGATGGCTGTGAAACATCATATCCCGCACAGCCAGATAACCGGGCTGTACAGCTTCGACCAAGCTGGTGATCATGGCGCGGTCGCAGTCGTAGTGAAAGATCTCGTGCAGCACGGAAGAAAAGTTGAAGGTGATGCGGCGGCTTTCAATGCCCAGCGAGCGTATCATCTCCAACAGCTTTGCACTGTCGCTGAAAAACCAAGTGTTTTCACTGCGCTGGCTGTTGGCCCGCTCCACCATGGCTGGGTCGATATCAAAGCCAATAAAGCACATGGTGGGAAACAGCGTGTGGAGAAAACGGATGAGCGAACCGTCGGCGCAGCCATAGTCTACGATCAGCTCCGTTCCGGGCACTTTGTCCATAAAGAAGGCTTTATCCCACATGGAACGGCGCATGCGGTCGTTATATACGCTGTAGTTTTCGATCTGCGGCATGAAGGCTTCTCCTTAGTAAACGTCGATCTGGCAGCTGCGCATGGTTTCCAGCGCAGCGGCGTGCTTTTCGGGGGTAACACCGGCGCAGCAGGCAGCGGGCACTTGGAAGGTGGCCTCCGGGAAGTTTGCCTTTAGCAGCAGCGTGTTGCTCACTACGCAGATATCTGTGCACAGCCCCAGCAGTTCAATGGTCATAGCGGCAGGGTCGTCTGCCAGATCGGCGATGATGCCCGGCAGGTCTGTGCTGCCGAAAGTGGGCTTTTCTACCAAGCGGGCATCGCCCAAAGCCGCTGCGATCTCGGGACGGATCTGCCAGCCTTCGGTGCCTTTGATGCAGTGGGGCACAGGCAGCTTTTTGCCTTCGGCGGTCTGCATATAATCCGGCGTATGGGTATCCAGTGTGGCGAGCAGGGTAAAGCCTTCGGCCTTGGCAGCGTTGATGCGTTCCACTACGGCAGGTACGATCTTCTCTGCTTCCTTCGTGCCCAGAGCACCATCGATAAAGTCGTTTTGCATATCCACAACGATCAGAAATTTGTTTGCCATTGTATTTTCCTCCTTATTTGGTTTGGGGCAGATAACGGTACAGTGCTGCAGGCCGTCCTCGGCCTTGCTTTATTGCGCTTTGGGTCTGCTCAATGCGTCCGGTCGCTTCGTAGCGGTTTAGCATGAGGCGGCGGAAATTGCTGGTATCCAGCGTTTGACCAAGCACGGCTTCGTATACGCTTTGCAGCTGGCTTAGGGAAAAACCGTCCGGCTGGTCAAGAAAACGGAAGCCGAGTTCGGTGTAGTCGATCTTGCCCTTTAAGCGGTTAAGACCGGTTTGGATCATCCGTCCATGGTCGAAAGCCAGCTGATCGTCGCTCAGGGTGGCACCGTCTTCGCCGGTAAGACGCAGCGTTTGTAAGGCCGGGGCGGCGGTAAAGCAGTGCATTTTCCGCTCGGGTGATCGCAACGCCTGCGATAGCCGCTCCCATGGGAGAATGACCAGATACGCGATGGAGATGACCCTGCCGCGCGGGTCGCGGTTCACGTTGGTAAAGGTGTACAGCTGCTCCAAGTAGGCATCCACATCGGGGAGCATCTCGCTCAACAGGTCTTGGGCACAGCTTTCAGCCGATTCGCTTTGGGCGACCAGCCGACCGGGCAAGGCCCAGCAGTGCTGGTAGGGCGGCTCCGTTCGTTTGGAGAGCAAAAGGGTCAGGGAGCCGTTTCGCACGGTAAGGATCAGTAGATCTACCGCAACGTGGATCTGATCTGAGAAAAGGGTCTCGTGCATGGGTATCGCTCCCTGTAGTCGAATTATTATGGTCATCTTGACCACAATTAGATGATACAGCATGGCACGGTGGATGTCAATAGGTTTTTAGAAATGTTTTTTGTTTTGCAGGAAAGGAAAGAAGCAAAAGGGCAAAAAACACCGGAAAACACAATGCTTCCCGGTGTAGTTGAGATCGTATCTTATTCTGCCAGCAAAAGCCGTAGCTTGCTGGAAACCTGCTTGGCCACAAGGGTATTCCCTTCGTCGTTCAGGTGTAAATGGTCGCCGCAATCGTAGGTCACCATTTTGTCGTGCATGGTGGCAAACAGATCGTCCACGGGAATGCCGTGCCTCTGCGCCACGTTGCAGATGATCTGATTATAGGCCTTTATGCCCTCGGTATCAGGGTCGGTGGTGGGCATGATGGTAGCAAAGATGATCTTGACACCGGGAAACAGCTTGCGAAGCACGATGACGGTGCGTTCCACGGCGCTTTCGTATTCCTCCGGCAGGGAGAAGGGTCTGCCAATGTGGTAATCGTCGCCCAGATCCCACAGGCCGCAATTCCAGTGCACCACATGAGGCGTGGGAAAATCATTCAGCCTAAACCGCAGGGAGTTAAGGGTATAGCCTGCCCAGCGTCCGTTTTCAGCAGGACCGTATACCTGCGCTTCGTCTTTTAGCATATCGCGCACGAACGGCTCGTAACCCATCCGGCGGGAGTCGCCCAATAGCAACACATTCTTCTTTTCCATAGCTCGCATCCCCTTTATCGCTTGTTTTGGCAGCATTTTACCATATCGGCGGGAACGACCGCAAGCCCTATCTGCTTGTTCCATTTGTGCTCTTGCATCTATGTATGGTACAATGGTATAAAAGGAGGCGGGCCCATGGCAAAACGAGGCGGAGTGCAGGCAAAAACCATGCAGATCGCTTTTTGCGGTATGATGGCTGCCCTGTCGGTGGTATTGCTTGTGTTGGGGGCGTACATACCCATATTGCTGTATTTTGCACCGCTGATGGCAGGGGTGCTTTTATTGCCTGTGCAGCTGGAATGCAGCACCAAAGCGGCATGGCTCACTTGGATAGCTGCGGCTTTGTGCATCCTGTTTTTGGGAGCCGATAAGGAAGCGGCACTGTTCTATCTGCTGGTGGGGTATTATCCCATCATCAAATGGCGCTTGGAGCAAAAGGTGCCCAAACGATGGCATTTGTTTGCAAAGCTTGCATACTTTCTTTTTATATCGCTTATAATGGAAGGGCTATTGCTGCTGCTGTTTCCTGCCCAGAGCATGTCGGCAGAGTTTGGGCAGGCCTGGCTGATGATGGAAGCGTTGCTGGTGGTCATGATGATCGTGAGCCTATGGCTTTACGATCGCTTGCTGAATGGACTGATGGTAATGTATATACGCAAACTGCAGCCGTTGCTCAAGTTTTTGCACAGGTGATCGTTTGAGCGGCGAAAATATTGCACAAAAAACAAAAGGGGGCTGTCTCAAAATTGTATTTCGAGACAGCCCCTCCAGGTCGTCGAAAAACTCGCCTATGGCG
>JAZSRK010000084.1:0-18116 GCA_045538465.1 Candidatus Limiplasma sp.
CCTCCGTATCCGCAGGACGGTTCCCGATCCACTGGAGGGTCTCCTCCACCACATCGAAAATCTTGCCGATGGGCATGGTTTCGCCACCCTGACCCAGCAGCTTAAACACCGCTTCCTCGTTGGCGGCATTCAGCATACAGCAGGCCGCGCCGCCCGCTGCCATGCACTCCTGTGCCAGCCGCAGGGAGGGGAAGCGCACCGGGTCTGGTTCCTCAAAGGTAAGGGAGGAAAGCTTGAACAGATCCAGTTCCTCGCCGCCAGTGGGCAGGCGCTCCGGATAGCTCATGGCGTAGAGAATGGGCAGGCGCATATCCGGCGTGCCCAGTTGGGCCAGCAATGCGCCATCCTTGAAAAACACGCCGCTGTGAATCACGCTCTGGGGATGCACCACCACCTGAATCTGCTCAGGGGTCACGTTAAACAGCCACTTGGCCTCGATCATCTCCAGCGCCTTATTGAACAGCGTGGCCGAGTCGATGGTGATCTTCTGGCCCATGACCCAGTTGGGGTGCTTCAAAGCCGCATCCCGGGTGGCAGCACGGATGGCCGCCGCGTCCCATGTGCGGAAAGGCCCGCCGGAGCAGGTCAGGGCGATGCGTTCCACCGGATTGCCGCCAGCGCCTTGCAGGCACTGGAAAATGGCGCTGTGCTCGCTGTCCACCGGCAACAGCATGTTGTCGCCAGCCTTGGCAGCGGGTTCCGTCACCAGCTGACCGCCCGCCACAAGGGCTTCCTTGTTGGCCAGCAGCTCCCGCTTGTTATGCCGCAGGGCGCACAGCACGCTGCTCAGGCCCGCCATGCCCACCACGGATACCAGCACATCATCACAATCGCACTGGGCTGCCAAGGTAAGGGCTTCCTTACCGAACACCCACTGGCAAAAGCGCAGATCCTCAGGGATCTCATCCATGGAAATGGGGGTGCAAAGACCTGCCAACTGCGGCCGAAACTCCCGTACCTGCTCAAAAAGCTGTTCCTTGGAACGGTTTGCCACCAGCGCTACCACCTCAAAGCGTTCCGCATGGAGGCGTGCCACCATCAGCGCTTGAGAACCGATGCTGCCGGTGGAGCCAAGAACGGCAATGCGCCGCTTCGTAAAAGCCATAAAGGGGTACTCCTTTCCGTTATGCCAGCAGGATGACCCGATAGCAGTACACGATGATCGCCACAAAGAAAATGCTGTCCAGACGATCCATCATGCCGCCGTGACCGGGGAAGATGGTGCCGTAGTCTTTCACTTTGCAGTGACGCTTGACCAAGCTGGCAAACAGATCGCCCAATTGGCCGGCAGCGCCACCGATGAGACCCACCAGCAGATCGCTCCAGATGGGCGCCTTTACCGCCATATCCGGCACAGCTGCCGCAAAGATGCGGCCCACCACAAAGGCCAGCAGTACGCTGCCGCACAGGCCGCCAATGGAGCCGGAAATGGTCTTGTTGGGGCTCACCTTGGGGCACAGCTTGGGGCCGCCCACGGAGCTGCCCACGAAATAGGCCAGCGTATCGCCGCCTACAGCAATGGCAAACACCTGCACCAGCAGCATCAGCTGCAAGCTGCGGGGCTGGGTATCCAATAGACCCATCAAGCACATGGCTGGGAACACGATGCTCAAAAGAGGCATCACGCTTACCAGCACATCGCTGAGTTCTGGCTGTTCCCGGCGCACGATCTGCAAAAGCACGCAGAAGCACAAAAGCGCCATCACGGGGATCATGGCCTGAGCAGAGTAGAACATCATCAGGGGAATGCTGCACACAAGCCCTGCATAGGCCACCCAGCTGACGGGATGATGCCCGCCTGCACGAAGCGCCTCGTGCATCTCATGAATGGCCACGCCCACGCACAGGCACGCCACCAGCGCAAATACCCAGCCGCCAGCCCACAGCACCAATACCAGCACGCTTACCAGCACGGCACCGGTGGCTACACGCTGCGCCAGACCGCTCTTTTTCTTTTGTTCATTTGCCCCTGCGGTTTCAGGGGTCTTGGTTTCGCTCATCTTGGGTTCTCCTTTCCCACAAAGGGGAGATTATTCGTCCCGGCCGCCATACCGGCGGGAACGGCGCTGGAACTGCTCAATGCAAGCATGCAGCTGAGGTACATGGAAATCCGGCCAAAGCTCCTCGGGGAAAATAAACTCCGCATAGGAGCACTGGTACAAAAGGAAGTTGCTCAGGCGCATTTCACCGCTGGTGCGGATGAGCAGATCCACCTCCGGCAAGCCCTTGGTGTACAGATGGTCGGCAATGGCTGCTTCGTCGATGCTTTCCACGGTGCGCTTGCCGTCCACCGCCTCCTGCGCCAGCTGTTGGGCTGCCCGTACCAGCTCGGCCCGACCACCGTAGTTGACGGCAATGTTCAGGCTGAGGCCTATATTGGCTGCAGTGCGCTCCTCCGCCTGCTCCAGCACCAAACGCTGGGGCTCCGGCAGACCACTTTTGTCGCCCAGAATCAGAATGCGCACGCCCTTGGCATCCAGCTCATCGATCTCGCTATGGAAAAAATCGAGAATGAGCTGCATCAGCGCTTCCACCTCGGTTTTAGAACGATTCCAGTTCTCGGTGGAGAAAGCGTAAAGCGTAAGCGCCTTTACGCCGATATCGCTGCAATTGCGAATGATCTCCCGCAGGTTTTCGGTGCCCGCCCGATGCCCCAGTGCGATCTTCAGCTTATTCTTTTTGGCCCAGCGGCCGTTGCCATCCATAATGATGGCGATATGCTGGGGCAGGCGGTGGGGATCGATGGTATCGGGCAAGGGATAGCGGATATCGGTCATGGGGTCTCCTCCTTGGGCGTATTGGGCTGTTGTGTGCGGGGCGCCACCAGAAAACGGGAGACGATCAGCCGCCGTCCGTCCTCCTCTACCGCCACCACACGGGTGGAGGCATAGCCCTGCATTTCGCCAGCATCCGAGCGGAGAAGCTCGTCTGCACCGGGCTGGCGCTTCGGCGGAGCGGCTGTGGGCACCACATCCACCCCAGTAATGCCGGAGGCTGCCAAAATGGCCAGAGCCGCCTGTGTGGGCAGCCCCAGCAAATGCTCAAAAGTATTCTGCATACGGGGTATACGCTCCTACATGTTTGTGCTGCCGGTGTACACCGCACAGCCTGCCAAAAAGCAGAATGCCCCAAAGAGCCATGGAAGCTCTTTGGGACAAGAGGAGGATTACACCTCCATGATTTCCTTTTCTTTCTGGGCGCCGATAACATCAATGCCCTTGATGGCATCATCGGTCTTGTCCTGCATCTTCTTCTCGGCCTTGGTGCGGTCATCCTCGGTGATGTCGCCGTTCTTTTCCAGCTTCTTGATCTGCTCCATGGCATCGCGGCGAATGGAACGAATGGCCACCTTGGCTTCTTCCACGGTCTTCTTGACCACCTTGGTAAGCTCCTTGCGGCGTTCCTCGTTCAGTTCGGGAATGACCAAGCGGATGATCTTACCATCGTTGGAGGGGTTGAGACCCAAGTCGCTCTTGAGGATGGCTTTTTCCACCAGCGGCAGTGCCTTCTGATCCCAAACGCTGACCACCAGCATGCGGGGTTCGGGCGCGGTGATGTTGCCCATCTGGGTGAGGGGGGTCTGCACGCCGTAGTAATCTACGACCACGCGCTCCAGCAGCTGGGGGTTGGCGCGGCCGGCACGGATGGAGCGCAGATCACTTTGCAGCACGGAAGTGGTTTTCTGCATTTTTTCAGCAGCGGTATCTATGACCTGACGATACATAGCGGTTCCTCCTTAACATTATGGCATGGGAGCCGTTTATTCGATATGGGTGTTGGTTCGGCGGCAGGAGCCGCCACGCGTATGGCACTATTGTACCGCTTTGTGGGGGTTTTGGCAAGAGTGCGCAGCGATTTTCAACCAGAATTGTCCTTTTTGGGGCAACGAACAGTGCTGACGCTATTTTTACGCCATTCTACCGCCGCCATTTTTCCCCAATCCGCATTCCCCGAAGACGCATTTTGTGCTATAATGCTTTCACGAAGCAACCACACAGTACACGACCGGAGGGATCCATCCATGCGACAGACCCGTTCTTTTCATATCGGCGACCTTCCCATCGGCGGCGGTGCGCCCGTCACCGTGCAAAGCATGACCAACACCGACAGCCGGGATGCTGCTGCCACCATCCAGCAGATCCGTGCGCTGGCTGTAGCGGGCTGCGACATCGTGCGCCTTTCTGTATACGACGAAGCCTGTTTGGATGCGCTGCCGGCCATCATCGATGCCTCCCCCGTGCCGCTGGTAGCGGATATCCACTACCGGGCCGATCTGGCCGTGGGCGCCATTGAACGGGGCATTGCCAAAGTGCGCATCAACCCCGGCAACATCGGCAGCGAAGCCGAGGTGCGCCGGGTGGCAGACTGCGCCCGGATGCATCATGTGCCCATCCGCATCGGCGTTAACTCCGGCAGCATCGAAAAAGATATTCTCGCCCGGGATGGCGGCGTGACCCCCCAAGGCATGGTGGATAGCGCCCTTTGTCATGCCCGGCTTTTGGAAAACGTAGGCTTTACCGACATCGTGCTCAGCCTGAAGGCCTCCAGCGTGCCCCTGACCGTGGCGGCTTATCGCTTGGCGGCGGAGAAAACCGACTACCCCCTGCACGTGGGCGTTACGGAGGCCGGTCTGCCCGGTGCAGGCAACATCAAGAGCGCCATCGGCATCGGCTCCCTGCTTTTGGATGGCATTGGCGATACCATCCGGGTCAGCCTCACCGGCAGCCCCATCCCCGAAGCGGGCGCAGCCATCGACATCCTGCGTGCCGTGGGGCTGCGCAAGGCTTGCCTCAACGTGGTCTCCTGCCCCACCTGCGGCCGTACCGGCATCGATGTGGCCGCCATTGCCAAGCGGGTGGAAAGCGAGCTTTCAGACATCACCGTACCGCTGACGGTAGCCGTGATGGGCTGCGTGGTCAATGGCCCCGGCGAAGCCCGGGAAGCGGACATCGGTCTGGCCGGCGGCGGCCTCAGCAGCGCAGGCGGCGCTGCAGGCGGCGAAGGCAGCCAGTATGCGGTGGGCGCTATCTTTGAAAAAGGCAAGAAGCCTCAAAAGGTAGAAGGTGATCTGGCTGCTATTTTGATCGAGCGGGCCAGACGGCTGGCGGAGGAGAAGGCTAGGCTGTAACACAAAGGGGCTGTCTCAAAATTGTATTTTGAGACAGCCCCTTTTTCCATATTATTGATGGCTACTGCCATCCGCTTTCCCTAATCAAAAAACGATCACTTCAGCACTATCATAATCCGCTACCACTTCGCCAGACTGTGAAATATAAACACTGGCAAAAGCAAAGCCGCCTTCTGCTGTAACGATCTGGAGGGAATAGATGCCGGGCACAGTCCAAAACGCTACGGTGGATCTTCCGTCTTCCTCCATCATGATCTGATGGCCAAAAGCACAGCCGTCTCCGGTCGTCATCAGGGAAACATTGTTTACCGAAACTTCCTTGCCATCTTCTTTCAGCCGGATCTTCACCTGTACCGGCTCCACCTGCTGGGTGGCATAGCGGTAGGCCGCCTGCGCAGTATATTGTTTTTCGGGAGCGATCAGCATATATTCTGCGGTTTCAACGGTATCGCCGTAGCCGATAAGGATCACATCATCGGCGATGAAACCATCCATGGCTTGCGTGCCATCATCATAGGCGATCCCTGCGATCAGTTCTTCTGTTATCTGGCGCTGTTTGTTGGTAATGGGGGTACTGCTGGAGATCTCGACTTGAAGCGAATGCCCGTTCATAGCCGCCCGATAGCACACTTCATATGCACCGTAGCTATCGGTGCTGCTTATGATATACATCGTGCCGCCGATCTCTTTCTCCTCATATTCACCGCTGAGGGAGATCGACAATGCGATCATTCTAAATTTCGCTTCAGCCTCGCTCTGCCCTGCGTATTCGTCCTCATCCACTTCGATGGAGATCCTAAAATCTTCGTAGCCTGCCTCACGGGATATAAGGATCAGATCATCTTTACCCAAATGATAGGGGATCTCCTCCTCTGTAACACTGTAATAGATCGAATCCAACGTTGTAATGTTCGCGCCATGGTACAGCGCAAGCCAATCTTCTTTCGGTGCTTTCACAATGGCGGGCACCGTATCCAGCCGATAACCGCCGCTTACCGGAGTGACCGTTTCTTCATAGGTGATAGTGACCGTTTTCCCGGTAACTTCGGTATGTTCCTTCATGTATGATAGCAGTGCCTGCGCATCCTCCCCGAAGGCGCCAGCATACAGAACTGTTCCTCGATGGAGAATGATCAACATTTCCAGATGCAAATCCATGTTTGGATATTGATAGGAAAAAGTGGCGCTATACACATCCGGCGCAAGTGTTTCGATGGTATACCCTGCATCTACGGCAAATCCAGCTGCTGCTTCTTGAAGTAGCTTAACAGCTTGCTGCTCATTCCGAGGCATTACCGACGGCGGCAGCGCTATGCCCTGCAGCTGCATAACATATACTCCTTCGGCGGTCACGTAGTTTCCTTCTTCCTCACCCCTTTGGATGCCTTCGGGCAGCGTGACGCACAAAGTGCCAAACTCAAACACTTCCTGCTCTGCCAAGCCTACATTGAATATGCTGACGATCAGGGTAACTGCCAATAGAAAAGCCAGTCTCTTTTTCATATAAACGACCTCCAGTTATTCTCTTTTCGCGCCGGTTTACATATCACTATTAGTTTATGCTCTTTACGTTCAATTGTCAATCCATTCCATTCAAGAAAATTCATGGATATTCCCAGTGTAACGATGAACAGCGCGCCATTTTTCTCCCCCCTGCCTTCCCTTTTGCTTCTACCAGCATTCCATGGTATAATAAACTGTTGTTATATCCCCATTTTTGCCAAAGCCAGAAAAGGAAAGCGCCATGAACAAAACCGAGCTGCTCCATACCCTTGAGGAAACCGTACCCTCCCTCCGGGGCAAATTGCACATCGAACGTGTGCTGTATAAAAAAGAGACCAATAAGGCCTATATGTCCTTTTTGTGCGACGATCTGGTAGGCGAAAAGGATTATTTGCTGCTGGAAAACCGGCTTAGGCAGCTGTTTCCCCAGCTGACGGTGGCCATGCGCATTGCCAGCCCGGCGCTGGGCGAAGCTTTTTTGCAGGATGTACACGCCTACAAAACCGTGCTGACCGACTTTTTGCGCCGCTTAAGCCCCGCCATGGCTGCATGGGTGGATGATACCGGCTGGACGTATGAAGACGGCAGCATCCTGCTCACCTGCCCGGATGCGATCGCTTTGCGTTTCTTCAAATCCCATCAGGTGGATGAGCGGCTGAAAACCGCCATTTACGATATTTTCCGGGTGAATGTGCCCGTTTCCATGAACGTATGCGGCGAGCGGGAAGCTTGGACGCAGAAAATGCGTGCCGAGCGCGGATTTTCCTTCCCCACCAAGGAAGAAACCCCCGACGAGCCGCCCCTGTGGGATGATGCTGTGCTCAACCAGCAAGCAGGCCAGCTGGCTGGCGCTGCAGGCAGCTTTGACGCAGTAGGTGCAGCCGGAGCATCCGCTGCAAACGGCAGCAATACCGGTATTGCCGCAAAAGCAACCCCTTCCCGCAGCACAGCCGGAAAAACCGCCGCTGCCAGCGCCGCCAAAAACGAACCCAAGGGCAATGTGATCAAAGGCCGAGGCATTGCCGACCCGCCCGTGCCCATCTGCGAACTGGCGGAGGATAGCGGCGTGGTGGTCATCGAAGGCATCGTTACCGGCCTCAATGACCCCAAGGAGCTCAAGGGCGGCGAGACCGTGCTGAGCACCTTTGCGGTCTACGACGATAATGGCACCATCTACTGCAAGGCCTTTTACCAGTACCGTGCCCGCCGCACCCCCATGGGCGAGACCCCCAAGCCGCCCACGGACGAGGAGCGGGCCAAGGTGACCGAACAGCTGAAGATGATCAAAAACGGCATGCGCATCCGGGTACGGGGCGATTGCCGTCAGGATACCTTCCTTGGCGAGCTTTCCATCACCGTGCGGGATATTCAGGAAATGCCCAAGAAGACCCGCTCCGATAACGCTGAGGAAAAGCGCATCGAGCTGCACATGCACACCACCATGTCCACCATGGATGCCACAGCCGATGCCGGCGCACTGATCGCCCAAGCCGCCAAATGGGGACACACTGCCGTTGCCATCACCGACCACGGCAGCGCGCAGGCCTTCCCGGCAGCCTTTGGTGCCGCCAAGAAAAATGGCATCAAGCTGATCCCCGGTGTGGAGGGCTACCTGTGCGAAATGAACCCCATCGTACGGAATGCAGACAGCCACCCGCTGGATACCCCCATCGTGGTGCTGGACTTTGAAACCACCGGCCTCAGCCATGCCATGGATCGCATTATCGAAGTAGGCGCTGTCAAGCTGGTAGACGGGCAAGTGGTGGAGGAGCTGAGCATCCTGTGCGACCCGGGCATGCCCCTCAAACCCAAGATCAGCGAACTGACCGGCATTACCGACCTGATGCTTCGGGGCAAGGAGACCCCTGCCCAGGGCGTTGAGCAGCTGCTTGCGTTTATCGGCGACTGCCCGGTAGCCGCCCACAATGCCCCCTTCGATATGGGCATGCTGGAGGCAGAGTGCGCCCGCATGGGCGTTACCTTTCACGCCCCGGTCATCGATACCCTCACCTTCTCCCGCAGGCTTTACCCGGAGCAAAAGAGCCATAAGCTGGGCGCAGTGTGCCGCCTGTTGGGCGTATCGCTGAAAAACGCCCACCGGGCCGTGCACGATGCCGCCGCCACCGCCCAATGCCTTGCCAAAATGCTGGATGCTGCCAAAGAAAAAGGCGCGACCACCCTGCAAGAGCTGGATCGGGTGCTGGAAGGCGAGACCATCGGCGACAGCTACCATATCATCCTTCTGTGCAAGAGCCAGAAAGGCATGCAAAACCTGAACCACCTAATTTCCGATAGCAACCTGAAATACTTCTACCGCCACCCCAATATGCCCCGGCATAAGATCGAAGAATACCGGGAAGGGCTCATCATCGGCAGCGCCTGCGAGGCAGGCGAATTGTTCCAAGCTATTGCAGGCGGCAAGCCGGATAGCGAGATCGAGCGCATCGCCGCCTTCTACGACTATCTGGAGATACAGCCCATCGGCAACAACCAGTTTATGCTCCGCAACGGCTCTGCCCGGGATGAGGAGCACCTGCGGGACTTTAACCGCCGCATCGTAGCCCTTGGCGAAAAACTGCATAAGCCCGTTGTCGCCACCGGCGACGTGCACTTCCTCAACCCGGAAGATGCCATCTACCGCACCATTTTGCAAGCCGGTCTCGGCTTTGAAGACTGCGACGACCAGCCGCCCCTGTACTTCAAGACCACCGACGAAATGTTGGAAGAATTCAGCTATCTGGGCAAAGAAAAGGCCTACGAAGTGGTCATCCAAAACCCCAAGATGATCGCTGACATGGTGGATGAGCTGCGCCTGTTCCCCAAGCACCCGGAGGGCAAAGATACCTTCCAGCCCTTCTGGCCCGATGCTGCCAACGACATCGAGACCCGCTCCTGGAACACCGCCAAAGCCCTCTATGGCGATCCCCTGCCGGAGATCATCCAAAAGCGGCTGGAAAAAGAGCTGGGTTCCATTATCGGCTACGGCTTCGGCACCCTGTATTCCATCGCTCAAAAGCTGGTGAGCAAATCCCTCTCCGACGGCTACTTGGTTGGCAGCCGCGGTTCCGTAGGTTCCAGCTTTGTGGCTACCATGTGCGGCATTACCGAGGTAAACCCTCTGCCGCCTCACTACCGCTGCGACCACTGCCACAAAATGTTCCTCACCCCGCCGGAGCTGGCCAGCGTCGGCGTTGACCTGCCCGATAAAGATTGCGAGATCTGCGGCAACAAGCTATCCAAGGACGGCTTCGATATTCCCTTTGAAGTTTTCCTTGGCTTCAAGGGCGACAAGGTGCCCGATATCGACCTGAACTTCTCCGGCGAATACCAGCCCCGCGCCCATGCCTACATCGAAGAACTATTCGGCGAAGGCTATGTGTACCGTGCCGGTACCATCAGCGGCCTTGCTGAAAAAACCGCCTTCGGTTTCGCCGCCAAATATCTGGAGGAGCGGGGCATCCCCGCCGGGCGGGCCCACAAGGAGCGTCTGGCTGCCGGCTGTGTAGGCGTAAAGCGCACCACCGGTCAACACCCCGGCGGCATCGTGGTTCTGCCCAAGGAGTACGACATCTGCCAGTTTACCGCCATCCAGCACCCGGCAGACGACATCGGCGGTTCCACCCTTACCACCCACTTCGACTTTAACTCCATGCACGATATTCTGGTCAAGCTGGACTGTCTGGGTCACGACGACCCCACCATGATCCACCGCTTGGAAGAATTGACCGGCATCAACTTCAAGCAGATCCCCTTGGATGACCAAAAGGTGATGAGCCTGTTCTCCAAGCCCGATGCCCTCGGCGTTACGGAGGAAGACATCATGTGGGAGACCGGCACCTTGGGCATCCCCGAATTCGGCACCAGCTTTGTGCGCGGCATGCCGATGGAGACCCGCCCCACCACCATGGAGGAATTGGTGCGCATCTCTGGTCTTTCCCACGGCACCGATGTATGGCTGGGCAATGCGCAGGAGATCATCAACTCCGGCAAGGCCAAATTGGCGCAATGCTTCTGTACCCGCGATGATATTATGAACTTCCTCATCTCCAAGGGCATGCAGGAAAAAATGAGCTTTGATATCATGGAATCCGTCCGTAAGGGCAAGGGACTCAAGCCCGAATGGGAGGAAGCCATGCGGGAGCACGAGGTGCCGGAATGGGCCATCGACAGCTGCAAAAAGATCAAGTACATGTTCCCCCGCGGCCACGCTGTGGCTTATGTGACCATGGGTCTGCGTGTGGCATGGTACAAGGTGTACCGCCCGCAAGCTTACTATGCCGCCTATTTCACCATTCGCGGCGACGGCTTCGATGCTGCCCGCATGCTGCTCAGCGTACAGACCCTGCGGGATCGCCTCACCGATTTTGCCAACCGGGAAGAAAAGATGAGCGTGCGTGAAAAGCAGGAAGAAAACGCCTACCGCATGCTGCTGGAAATGCAGATGCGCGGCATCCGCATGCTGCCGGTGGATCTCTACAAGAGCCATCTGAACCGCTTCCTCATCGAGGGCGAGGATCTGCGCTGCCCCTTCACCTCCATTTCCGGCTTCCCGGAAGCGGCTGCACAGGGCATCATCGATGCACGCGACCCGGACAAGCCCTTTATTTCCATCGAAGACCTGCGCGCCCGTGCCCATGTGGGCGCCAGCGCCGTGGAAGCCCTGCGGGCGCAAGGCGCATTGGAAGGGCTGCCGGAAAGCAGTCAGGTGGATCTGTTCTCGTTGATGATGTAACATGCGCTGCCTGCGCATCCCCTACCATCCGCGCTTTGCCCGGCGCGGATGGTTTTTTGCTTGTTCAACAAAAAGAATGTCGAATTTTTTGCTGCGCTGGGAACCAACTTACCGCCACACTCGTTTATTCTGTATGAAAGGCACACGAAGCCCATACACGGGGCTTCACGAAAGGAGAGCCACCTTATGAAGAAATATTTTGCACTGCTGATGACTCTGCTGCTGGCTGCGGCTGCCCCCTTGGCGGCTTTAGCCGAAGATACGACTCTTATCCCCTTTGAAGGGCTTGTGACCGAAGTATTTGACGGCGGTTTTTTGATGGAAGACAAGCACATGGGGTACTTGCAGGTGAACACCGGCGATGAGACTGTTTTTGACGGTCTTCTGAGCATCCAGCCCGTTGAGGTGGGCATGTACGTGATCGTTGACCACAACGGCATGGTCACCCGCAGCCTGCCGCCGCAGGTATACGGCCTGCGCGTGGGCTGCTATACGCTCAATGGCACCGTAAGCGAGATCGCCGAGGATGGCGTGCTCATCACCGGCGACCCCATCTTTGGTGATGCATTCGTGCAGATGACGCCCACCATGGCCAACGTATTTCCCGGCACGCCCATTTTGGTATACTACGACGGCGTAATGACCATGAGCCTGCCCGGCAAAGTAAATGCCCGCCATGTGGTGGTACCGGAGGTGACCGGCATGGTCAGCGAAAAGGACGGTGCGGGCTTTACCCTGACCGACGAAGACGGCAACACTTATCGGGTGCTTACCAGCGACAGCCTGCTGGTGGGGCAGCTGTTAGGGCAGCTGATGGACAAAGAGGAAGAAACGATCGCTGAAGAACCGGTGGAGGAGACCGCCGAAGGCGCAGTGACCGAGAGCAGCGAGGAAGCCGTCATGGAGAACGGCGAAGAAGCTGGCGAAACTGCCGGCGATGCAACCTCCGAAACCGCTGACGAAACTGGTGCCGAGAGCACCGATGATGCATCCTCCGAGACCGTCGATGCCGCCGCTGCGCCTCCCGCCGACGGTCTGCTGCTGGATGAGACCATCCCCACCGGCAACGAGGACGGCGCAGAGGTTGCCCCTGCCATCCAATGGGGCAATGGCGATATCGTTACCGTGTATCATCAGGGGCCCTTGCAGGCACAACCCGGCAGCGACCTGCTGGCGCTGGGTTTGCTGGTGCACCGCTAAACCCTGCACACATCCCATCAAACCACCATGTTCCCGCTGTACATCGGCTTTCCGCCCGATGCGCAGCGGGGCATTTCTTTATCATAAAGCCATTTTTCCCGTTTTCGCCTAAATTGACATTGCTTTTTGAGTATGCTATGCTTGAAAAACACAAATGCCCCTCAAGGAGAATGCCCAATGAGCCGATTGCTGCTTGCTTTTTTGCTATTTGGTCCCGCTTGCCTCATTACCGGCCTTAGCAAGCGTAAACACACAGAAGAAGTTCTTGCGCCTGCCTGCATCTCTGTGGTGCTGGTACTGTATCTCTTTTATTTATTCGACCAGCTGCTCATCGGTTTTTACGCTGTGATCGGGCTGTTGATGGGCTGTTGGCTGCTGGGGCTGTGGTTTCACCTGCGCAAAATTTCCAAAGAGCGCATCGCACGCTTTCTCTCACCGGGCGCCATTGTATTTTTTCTGGCGATGGTCATGATCTGGATGGTCACCAAGCGTTCCCAGACCCGGCATTACGATGAGCTGCGGCTTTGGGCGGGCGTGCCCCGTGCGCTGTTTGTTTCCAACCAGCTCCAGCTGGGGTCGGATTGCTTCACTTACCCCATTATGCAATCCTATTATCCGGGCATTGCCCTGTTCCAGTACTTCTTTCAAAGGTTGGGGTCTGCCTTTAACGAAAATGGTCTGTTCTTCGCCTATTCCATTCTTGGCTTGGTAATGCTCCTGCCCTGCCTGCATGCGCTCAAGTGGAAAAACGGGCTCTGGGCGCTCCCGCTTTCGTTGGTGTTCGTTCTGCTGCCCGCCACCTTTGCCAACGGCTTGGGCGATTATAACTTCTACTATTATACCATCTACATCGACCCCTTGCTGGGCATCGCCTTTGCCTACAATCTATACACCCTGTGCCAGCTAAAGCAGCAACAGGATCGGTTTGAACAGATCACCTACATTCTTTCCCTGTGCATGCTTATTTTGCTAAAGGATAGCGGTCTGCTGCTGGCTGTTCTATCGCTGATCCTCTGCCTGTTTCTTTTGCCCGGCAAAGGAAAACAGAAAGCGGGCTACCTGCTCGTTGCAGCCGCCTGTATGGCCGCCACATCCGGCGCGTGGAAGATCCTTTTATCCGTATACGATGTGCATAATCACATCAGCATGTCCAGCCGCATCAAGCAATTTGTTGCCACCGGCGCCTTTACCCCTCAGCAGAGCCAGACCCTGCTTTCCTTCTTCCGGGATCATTTGCTTAGAGAAAACCTGACCAATACCCGCTTTCAAGGCCTCTGGGCCGAAATTCCCTTTAAGCGCAGCTGGCTGTTTTTCACCCTGTTTTTTGCAGGGTGGAGCCTGCTTTTGTGGCTGGCTTACCGCAAGCATCAGACCCGCGTGGGCGGGCTGCTCATCGGCATGCACATAAGCAACTTGGTCTACCAGATCAGCTTGTTGGTGTTGTACCTGTTTGGCATGGGCAGCGTTCTGTGCTACCCCCGCTACTGCGGCACCATGATGCTGGCCATGATGATCCTCCTGACGCTTCTCACCATCCAGCTGCTCATCGCCCACCCCATCACGCAGCAGCAACTGGCCGGGTTGGGTCTTGTTGGACTGGTGATCGTCCTCAGCTTTACCTTTGAATTGCTCAGCGATATCTATACCGGCTCCCCCGACCCTGTAGATACCGGCATCCACCATGTAGGGCAGATCATGGAACAGCTGCCCGAAAGAGACCCCAGCGATACAGTGGATGTTTTTGTGGTGGAAGATCGCAACGCCGATATGGACCACCACCAGATCTACTTCCGTTCGATGGACGAAAACGTGCGCATCAAAAGCTACTACAACGAATCCCGCCCCGAAAACAACTATCCTGATGGGCAAGCTTGGCTGACAGCGCTGGTGGAAAACGAGTACGGCTATGTGTACCTAAAGTCGTTTACCCCCGCGTTCGAAACCTTTGCGGATGAATTGTTTACCGATATGCCGCCGGAGAAATGCCGCCTGTATACCGTTACCGCCGAAGGCTTGGTGCCTGCCGCCCCGGAGATCACCCCCAGAGAATTTGCCATACTTGATGCACAATAACCTCTGCAAAACACGACCCCCGCTCCTCCACCGGTCAAGCCGGGAGGAGGACGGGGGTCGTGTTTTGCTTTATTAGGCAGGGCTCAGGCTTTGGCAGCTACACTTTTGCGGAGCACGGCCAGCGCCTCCTCTGCCTGCATACAGGCTGCATACCGGCGGGGCCACATCCATTCGTTATAGTAGCGATAGCTCTGCTGGGCTGTCATGTAGGTATTATCCAGCGTGGTGTTGCCATAGGCGGGCACCAGCATGTCAAAGCCATGCTCGAAGCCGCACTTTACCGTTGCATCGATGCAGAAATCCGTTTGCAATCCGCACACCATCAGCTGCTTTTCGCCGCAGCTGCGCAGGTATTCCAGCAAGCCGGTATCCCGGAAGGGGCTGTTGACCGTCTTATCGTACACCTTCTCCCCGGGCAGCGGCGCAAAAGGCACATATACCTCATAGCCCGGTTTGCCGTTGGTCAGGGGCGCATCAGCTCCGTCATCGTGACGGATGTAGAGCACCTCCACGCCGCTCTGCCGTGCGGTGCAGATCAGCTGAGATACCGTATCCGTAAAGCGGTCAAAGGCATACAAAGCCGGGGTGGTGATCAGGGTCTGGGCATCCACTACCAAGAGCTTCATAGAGCAGTCTCCTTTGCAAAGGTTCATTCCCGCGCTGCAGCAGCTTTCTCCATCTGTGCCCGCTCCGCCATGGCTTGCGTATCCCGAAAGATACGCAGCAGCATGAACACTGCCGCCGTGGCCAGCACGATTTCAGCCACCGGCTGGGCGTAAGCCAGACCGTACATAGGGATCAGCTTGTTCAAAAGCACAAGGGCGGGGATCTCCAGCACGATCTTGCGCAGGAAAGCAAACAGCAGCGCTCGCTTGCCCATGCCGCAGGCCTGAAACACATTGACCGCCAGAAAATCCAAGCACAGGAAGGGCTGAGCCAAACAAAGCCCGCGCATAAAAGCTGCGCCGTAGGTGACGATGGTGCGGTTATCCATGAACAGCCCAACGATCTGGGGCGCCAGTGCCCAATACAGCACCGTGGCTGCCACCATAATGCTCAGAGAGATCTTGGCGGTGTAAATAACGCTTTCCTTCATGCGTCGGGCGTTGCGGGCGGCAAAGTTGTAGCCCACCAGCGGCATAACGCCCTGCGAAATGCCCATAGCCACATACATGGGGATCATGGTGGTCTTCTGGGCAATGCCCATGGCAGCCACCGCCTCTGCGCCGTAAGCAGAGATGGCGTTGGTCATCACCGTCATGCCGGTAACGTTGAGCAGGTTCTGGATAGAGGCCGGTATGCCTACCCCAAATACGCCCAGCACCAACCGACGATCGGGACGGAATGCCTTAGGCGCAACGCATACCAAGGTTTTGCCCCGGCGCAATGCCATGAGCACAAAGAAGTACAGGCAGGCAACGCAGTTGGAAACAAAGGTCGCCAAACCGGCGCCCGCCGCTCCCATGCCCAGACCGGAGGGCAGAATGAAGATGGGGTCAAGGATGATGTTGAGCAAACAGCCGCTCATGGTGCCGATGCTGGCATGCAAGGTAGCACCTTCGGAGCGGAACAGGTACGCCATGACCACATTGAGGATGGAAGGGACTGCACCGCACAGGGCCGTCCATTTCAGGTATTCAGCCGTGGGGGGCAAGGTATCGCCGCTGGCTCCAAGCAACGTGAGCAGCGGCCCATTCATAAGCCCTACCATCAGCGAAAACAGCACGCCGCTAAACAGCGCACAATAGAAGCCGAAAGCGGATGCTCGGCGCACCATGTCGTGATCCTTTACCCCCAGCGAGCGGCTCATCATGCTGGATGCGCCTACGCCGAACAGGTTGTTGATGGCATTGAAAGCCAACAGCACCGGGCCTGCCAGCGTTACCGCCGCATTTTGCAGGGGATCGTTCAGCATGCCCACAAAGTAGGTATCCGCCAGATTGTAGAGGATCATGACCAAGCTGGATAGGATGGTGGGTACTGCCAACGTCCATACCGCTTTGGGTACAGGGATATTCTCAAACAGATCGGTTTTGGTGCTTTGCACGCCTCATTTCCTCCTAGCAGGAAGAGGAGCAGGAGACCTTCGCCTCCCGCTCCTGCTGTTTTGCCAATTTGGCAATGTTTATTTGGTTTGCGTTCCCCGCAGCTTACAGAGCCAGCTTGTAGATGGCAAGCACATCCTGCCAGTACAGCTTCTTCAGGCCGCCGATGGGGTTTTCCTTGCCGAAGCACTCGTGGGTAGCCTTGCGAGCCATCTCTTCCAGACGATCTTCGCTGATGCCGGCTTCCCGCAGGGTGGCAGGCTGACCGATGGAACGGAAGAAGTCACGCAGCTTATCGATACCATCCTGAATGATCACTTCGGGTTCACGGTAGGAACCGTCCACACCCATTACCTTAACGGCAAACTGCACAAACATATCAGGGTTATCCTTCCAAACGTACTGCATCCAAGCAGGGGTAAGGATGGCCAGACCAGCGCCGTGGGCGATGTCGTAGATGGCGCTCAGCTCATGCTCCATGTTATGGCAAGCCCAATCCTGTGCACGGCCGCAGCCTACCAGACCGTTGTGGGCCACGGTACCGGCAAAGCCGATCTCGCACCATGCATCGTAGTCCTCAGCGTTCTTGAGTACACGGGGGGCGTTGTGCATAATGGTGCGCAGCACGGTCTCGCACAGGCCGTCGGTCAGCTCCACATGGGTGGTGTTGGTGAAGTAGCGCTCGAAAACGTGGCTCATCATATCGGTCACGCCGTTGGCTACCTGATTCTTGGGCAGGGTGTAGAACAGTTCCGGGTTCATCACGCTGATCAGGGGGCGCAGCTTGGCGCTGCCGTAGCCATACTTGAGGGCCTTTTCCTCGTTGGTGATGACGGTATCGCCGCTGGCTTCGCTGCCCGCAGCGGGGATGGTCAGGATGATGGCCACAGGCAGCGCCTTTTCGATGGCCTTGCCGGTCTCATACATATCCCACACATCGCCGTCATAGTACACGCCCATGGCGATGCACTTGGCCGAGTCGATGACGCTGCCGCCACCCACCGCCAGAATCAGATCCACGTTTTCGCGCTTGCACAGCTCAATGCCTTCCTGCGCCAGCGCCAGACGGGGATTGGGCTTCACGCCGCCCAGCTCCACAAAGCTGACACCGGCCTCGTTCAGGGACTTGACCACGCGGTCATACAGGCCGCTCTTTTTGATGCTGCCACCGCCGTAGTGGAGCAGTACCTTCTTGGCGTGGGGCTTCAGGGTCTCACCGATGTTGTTCTCGGTACCCTTGCCGAAAATCAGTCGCGCGGGAGAATAGAACTCGAAGTTTTGCATAGCTTGATTTCTCCTTTCAATTTATAGAGATGCAGGGGTTCCACCCCTTCTCCGCAACCTCAGTCGACGTACAGACCACTAACCGTGGTCTGTACTTGCTTCGGCCCGGGGCCGCGGGTCGCGGACCCCTTACGTCGGAGGCCAAGCGGTC
>JAZSRK010000166.1:0-43374 GCA_045538465.1 Candidatus Limiplasma sp.
GAACCCTTGCGTAGCAAGGGATTCCTATCGCCGTTTGCCGCCCGGCGAGCCGTAGGCGAGTAGGCAAACGGTGCAAGCCTCGTCGAAAAAGTCGCCATAGGCGAGTTTTTCGACGACCAGAAACAGGGATCGCACGACCGATGCGATCCCTGTTTGTCTTCACATTTCTTTAGCCAATTACCGTATAGCCCTGATCCTCCACGGTTTTTTTCAGCAGAGCATCCTCCACAGGGGCATTCAGGGTGATAACAGCAGTGCCAGTCTCGTGGCTGACGATAGCTTCCGTTACCTGAGGCAGCTCCTCCAGTACCTTCTTAACACGGCCGGAGCAATGACCGCACATCATACCTTCGATCTTCATGGTCTTTTCCATTGGTTTTTCCTCCTTTGCAGGTCTAGCAAGTTTCATTTTTCTATCCTTCTTTGCGCTGCGAATATCAAACAGATTCAGCCGCAACGCATTGGATACCACACAGAAGCTGCTCAAACTCATGGCAGCAGCGCCGAACATGGGGTTCAGCTTCCAGCCCAGCAAGCCGTAAAACATACCCGCTGCCAGCGGGATGCCGATCACATTGTAGCAAAACGCCCAAAACAGGTTTTCGTGGATGTTGCGCAGGGTGGCACGGCTCAGACGGATAGCTGCTGGAACATCCAACAGACTGTTGTTCATCAGCACCACATCGGCTGCATCGATGGCTACATCCGTGCCGGCGCCGATGGCAATGCCGATATCCGCGCGGGTCAAAGCCGGTGCATCGTTGATGCCATCGCCTACCATGGTCACCTGTCCACTGGTTTGCAAACGGCGCACCACCTCTTCCTTGCCTTGGGGCAACACATCAGCGATCACTTCATCCACGCCTGCCAGCTTGCCGACAGCTTCAGCAGTGCGGCGGTTGTCGCCAGTGAGCATTACCACACGAACGCCCATGTTTTTCAGTTGGGAGACCGCTTCGGCGCTATCCGCTTTGAGGGTGTCGGCTACGGCAACAATGCCCAAAAGCTGATCATCCCGGCTGAAAAGCAACGGCGTTTTCCCCTGATCTGCCAATGCATCCACCTGTAAGCGAATGGCCTTCGAAATGGCGACTTGCTGGCTTAAATAGTTCAGGTTACCGCCTCGCAGCACACTCTCCCCCATCTTGCCCATAAGGCCGTTGCCCGGCAATGCCTGAAAACCTTCTATTTCATCTGGTATATAGCCTTTTGCTTGCGCATAGCTCACGACTGCATGCGCCAGCGGATGTTCGCTTTTTGCTTCCAGCGCATAGGCTGCTTGCAACAGTTGCGCAGCGGTGGTGCCCTCTGCAGGGAGCACATCGGTCACCACCGGCGCACCATTGGTGAGCGTACCGGTCTTATCCAGCGCCATGATCGAGCTCTTACCAGTGATTTCTAGCGAAGCAGCCGTTTTAAACAAAATGCCGTTTTTGGCACCCACGCCATTGCCAACCATGATCGCTACCGGTGTGGCCAGCCCCAGTGCACAGGGGCAGCTGATGACCAGCACGGAAACAGCGCGAGCCAACGCAAAACCAGTGCTATTGCCAAACAGTTGCCACAAGATGAACGTGATGGCTGCGATCACAAGTACAGCGGGCACAAAAATGCCAGATACCTTGTCTGCTACTTTGGCAATGGGGGCTTTGGTAGCAGCGGCATCGCTCACCATGCGGATGATCTGGCTCAGCGTGGTGTCCTGCCCTACACGGGTGGCTTTGCAGCGCAAGTAGCCGCTTTGGTTGGTGGTGGCAGCCGAAACCGTGCTATCCGCCACCTTATCTACCGGGATGCTCTCACCAGTGAGTGCAGATTCATCCACCGCACTTTCACCCTCCACCACAAAACCATCCACCGGGATGTGCTCGCCCGGGCGAACCACGAACAAGTCGCCAACTTTCACCTGCTCAATGGACGTCTCCACCTCCCGACCATCGAGCCAAAGGGTAGCGGTCTTGGGTGAAAGCCTCATCAAGTTTTTCAAGGCATCGGTGGTTTTTCCCTTGGAGCGGGCTTCCAGCATTTTGCCCACGGTGATCAGGGTCAAGATCATAGCGGCTGATTCAAAGTAAAGCTCATGCAAATAGGCTTTTGCAGCTTCCCCTTGGGCACCGGTCATGGCGATAAGGGCATACACGCTGTATCCGAAGGAGGCCGCAGAACCCATGGCCACCAGCGTATCCATATTGGGCGCGCCCTTTAGCAATCCCTTGAAGCCGCTGACAAAAAACTTCTGGTTGATGACCATCACAATGGCTGCCAGCAGCATTTGCAAAAGGCCCACAGCCAGTGGATCGTTCTCGAAAAAGGCAGGCAGGGGCCAATGCCACATGGTATGCCCCATAGATACATACATCAGCACCAACAGAAAGCCCAGTGAGGCGATCAATCGACGCTTGAGTCTCGGCGTTTCGTGGTCGGCAAGGGCATCTGCATCCGACTGGGATACAGCCATTCCCTGTGCAACTGCGTTCTCCGGGCTGCCCTTGAGGCTGGCACCGTATCCGGCAGCCTCCACAGCGGAGATAATGGCGGCATCGCTGGCATCGCCCTCCACGCCCATACTGTTGGTGAGCAGGCTAACGGAGCAGGTCTTGACCCCCGCCACCGCCGCCACTGCTTTTTCCACTCGTGCGCTGCATGCAGCGCAGCTCATGCCTGTAACGATATATTGTTTCATGGTCAAAACTCCTTACTTTTTCCAAAAGCTCCACCGGATAGCCTCGGTATAGCCGATCTTCTTGTAGAAGGGGTCGCCACCGCCGGTCATGTGGGTCGCCCCCAGCGCACCCATGCGCTGATAATGCCGGGTGAGGGCCGCAGCGGCCAAGCCTTTGCCCCGGTGCTGAGGTACTGTGCAAAGGGGTTCCATATAAGCCAGCTTGTTTTCCGGCACCCACCACATGCCGGAATAGCAAACATATTCGCCGTTTTCGTCTGCAATGATCACCTCGTGCCCATAGGTGGCATGGGGCGGCGGGGCCATCATATCACTGATGATACCCTGATAGGCCTTGACGGGGTTCCATTCGGTGCCCGGGTCTTCCCCTTCCCAATTTTCAAAGGGGCCTTTGTCCTCATGATCAAAGCCCTTCCAACAGCAGATGGCTAGTTTGACCGGATCCACATCCTGCGCTTCCACCCAATGATAGCCCTCCGGCAAAGGACGATCCAGCACCGTTTTGCTAAAATCCAACACCATATCATCATAGGCAGATACCTGCGTATAGCCTATTTTGCGGGCTGCTTCCATAAGCACCGTCTGTCCCTGAAAGAACACCAATTCCTTCTCGCCGGGCTTGCCGGGCATGGTGCTGTCTGCATAAGCTACCAGTTCCTCCGCCAAGTCTTCATAGCCGGGCAGCAGATGGAAAAGCACTTTTGTCACCGGGCTTTCGTAGAAGACAAACCCCACCGGCTTGCCATCATCCAGCCAAAAGCGGTTCAGATACAGATAGCGCTTGTCCATCCAAGAGGATGTAAGAGCGTATTCAAAAAAGGGCGCAGCCATGCCATTTGCGCAGCAGGGCACATAGTTCTCGCTCATCAAGTCCCATGCCATCTGATTGTCACTGAGCAGTTGGAACTGTTTTGTGGTAATGTTTTTGTTTGCCATGATCGCTTGTTCTCTTTCTGTAAGATCCTTCGCTTATGCTTCTACCCCAGCCAGCTCCCGCACCACCTGACCAGCGATGATGAGCCCCATCACAGACGGTACAAAGGAGGTGCTGCCCGGGGTCTGGCGCTTGCCGGGGGCGGTTTCCTCCCCTATTTCCTCCACCAGCGGTGTGAGGGCAGGTTCGGTGGAATAGCACACTTTCAGGTGCTCAATGCCCCGTTTGCGAAGCTCCTGACGCATTACCCGCGCCAAACGGCACACGCTGGTCTTGCTGATGTCCGTCACCACCAGCTGGGTGGGATCCAGCTTATTGCCTGCCCCCATGGCACTGATGAGCTTTACCCCCGATCGGTGGCAGCGCACCGCCAACTCCAGCTTGGCCGATACGGTATCGATGGCATCGATCACATAATCATACTGGGACAAGTCCACCTGATCGGCGTTTTCCGGCAGATAAAACAACTGGCGGGCTTCGATCTGCACATCCGGGTTGATGGACAAAAGCCGCTGCTTCATGGCCTCGGTTTTGGGCATGCCGATGGTATCCTGTGTGGCGATCAGCTGGCGGTTCAGGTTGCTCAGGCTCACCACATCGTTATCAAACAGATCCAGTGCACCCACACCGCTGCGGCAAAGCCCCTCTGCTGCATGGCCGCCAACACCGCCAAGGCCAAATACTGCCACCCGGCTTTCTGCCAGCTGCGCCATGGCTCGTTTACCCAGCAAAAGCCGGGTACGGTCAAAAATGCCTTCCATTGGTCATTCCCCTTTGCGCATTTCTATATGCATTATACCACAGCAATGCCGAATCGTCACCGTTTGCAGGATTTTTCCACCGTTTCGGAGAATTGTTCCCCTCAGAAAAGCAACCAAGGAGGACGCAACATGGAGCTGACAGTATCCCAAAACAGTGGTTTTTCTACGCTGCAAGCTGCCATCGACAGCATTCCTGCTGAGAATACCGAGCCCACCACCATACATATACTGCCGGGAGTATATCGGGAAAAGGTGATCCTGAACAAAAGCAACGTGACCCTGCTGGCAGAACCCGGCGCCCATCTGGTTTTTGGCGACTATGCCCTCAACCCTTTGCCGGATGGCACCACCCGCAACACTTTTCTCACCCCGACATTGCTGATCACCGGTGACGATGTGACCCTGCTGGGCTTGACCGTGGAAAACGATGCAGGCGACGGGCGCAAAGTAGGACAAGCCGTAGCCGTATACGCAGCCGGAGACCGCCAACGTTTCATAAACTGCCGGTTTCTGGCTGCGCAAGATACCCTGTTTTGCGGACCGGTATTGCATAAGCTGCACCATTTTGTTAAGCCCCACGAAATACCATTCGGGGTAGAAGGAGTGGCAGACCGTCCGCCTGTGGATGCGCGGCTGTATTTTGAGAATTGCTTTATCCGCGGGGATGTGGATTTCATTTTCGGTCCCTACCGGTGCTGGTTTGAAAACTGTACCCTTTACGCCAATGCCCGCGGAGGCTACTACACCGCCGCCAACACCCCCGAAGGGCAACCTTTCGGCTTTGTGTTTCACCGCTGTACCCTCACTGGCGAATGCGCGCAAGGGAGCATCTATTTAGGCCGTCCATGGCGGGAGCACGCAGCCACTGCTTTTATCAGCTGTCAGATGGATGCATGCGTACACCCTGAGGGCTTTACCGATTGGCTGATCATCGGCCAGCCCAACCGGCCGGTGACCAAGCGCTACTGTGAATACGGTTCCTTTGGTGAAGGGGCAGATCCTGCCAAGCGCCATCCGGGTATGAAGCTGCTTACAGGCGAAGAAGCAGCTGCCTATACCCTTGCCAATGTGCTGCCCGGTTGGGATCCTTTAGCGTAAATGATTGCGCATTTGCTGTAATTGTTGTACAATAACCATAATCTTGATACGAAAGGCGATGGAAAGCATGCTGGAGATCATCGTCAACCCGGCAGCAGGCAATGGACGAGCCAAAGGAATTGCGCAGGAAGCTTCTGCATATTTGACCGAAAAAGGCGTGCCCTTCCAGATGGTCTTTACGGAGAAGCCGGACCACGCTACCGAGCTGGCGCAGGATGCTGCCGCCCGCGGGGTGGAGACCGTTATCGCCATGGGCGGCGACGGCACCATTGCTGAGGTGGCCCGTGGTCTGGTACACACCGGCTCTGCCATGGGCATTGTGCCTTCCGGCACCGGCAACGACTTTATTAAAGCTGTTGGCATTCCCAAGGACTGGCGCTCTGCGCTGGATCTGATCCTGACCCATCCGGCCCGCCCGGTGAATACCGGTGTTATGAACGACCGCTTTTTTATGAATGCCTGCGGTGCAGGGTTTGATGTAATGGTGCTGGATTATTCCATCGAAGCAAAAAAGCACTGCAGCGGTATCTGGCCTTATTTCTATGGCATTATCCGCGCCATTAAGAACTACAAGCCCTTCCGCATGCGGGTGGAGATCGGTGACGATCAGGTAATGGAAGGCGAGTACATGCTCTGCTCTATCGCCAACGGCAAATACATCGGCGGCGGTATTCCCATTGCCAAGCAAGCGGATGTGACCGATGGTCTGCTGGATATTCTGGTGGTGGATGCGGTGCCCCGCTGGAAGATCCCCTTCTATCTGCCCTCCATCATGCTGGGCACGCTCCCCCGCCGCAAGCCTGCACACCTGTACAAAGCCAGCAAGTGCCGCCTATCCAGCCCCGGTATGCGCCTGAATTTAGATGGCGAAGTGCTGCCCATTGACGACACCACCTACTCTTTGGAAAACGATGCATTGAAGCTGCACTGGTGAAGATTGTAAATGTTTCGTAAATCTGTGCCGATCCCCCTGTTATTTTCTCCAGCTTATGCTATACTGATAATGGATCACCCCATAAGGTAGCCGGATAAGCGTTCCGGGCCGCCCTGTAATCGAAAGGAAGGAAACATCAAAATGCCTACTATTAGCGAAAAGATTCGGTCTGCTTGGTTCAAGTGCGTGGAAAGCGTTGGTCAAAGTGCCGCCAACATGGCTGATAGCGCCAAGCAAAAGCTGAACGAGATCAATATGGAAGCCCAGCGCAAAGAAATGCTGTCCGATCTGCCCAACAAGCTGATGCAGATGTGGAAGGACGGCGCTGAGCTGCCTGAAGAGCTAAACGACACGATGGCTCAGCTGAACAAGCTGGATGAGGAACTGGCTGCTTTCCGCGCCGCCCGTCTGGCCAAGAAAGCCAAGCCCGCCATCACAGACGGTTCTGATGCGGTTGCCGCCGAAGAGACCGCCACGGAAGAGACCGTTGCCACCGCCGAAGAAAACCTGACCGAAGCGGTAGAAGCCGCCGAAGAGATGATCGGCGAGGCCGTGGAAACTGCCGAAGAAGTAATCGACGAAGCCGTTGAATACGAAGTTTCTAACGAGAACAACGACTAATCTTCGAAAGCCGCAGTGCTAAGCGCTGCGGCTTTTGGTTTCCTCCCATCTCTACGCTACGCAGGTTGCAAAAACCACCTTACAGAGGTATGCTTGTGGCAGCACTCAACAAGGAGGAAGCCACCATGAGCGCATTCGTTGCTGGCGATACCATCCGCATGCTGCGGGAAAAAGCCGGTTTTACCCAAAAGCAATTGGCAGATCGCCTATGCGTAAGCGACAAAACCATTTCCAAATGGGAAACCAACCGCGGCTTACCCGATATCGCCCTGATCAGCCCTCTGGCAACGGCTCTGGGGGTATCGGTCACTGAGCTGATGAACGGTCAGTGCATCCAAAACCGCAACCGGGGCGGCAATCTGCTCAGAAGCAAATTCTACGTTTGCCCCGTGTGCGGCAACATCATCCACGCCATGGGCGACGGTGCTTTTTGCTGCTGCGGGGTCGCTCTGCCCCCGCTGGAAGCCGAAGTGGAGGACGATGATCACCGCATCTGTATTGAAAGCGTAGAAAACGAGCATTATATTACGGTAAGCCACCCCATGACCAAGGAACATTACCTAAGCTTTGTTGCATGGGTGACAGGCGACCGGCTCACGCTGGTCAAATGGTATCCGGAAGGCAATGCAGAGACCCGCATCCAGCTGCGCGGGCACGGCATCCTGTATATATATTGCAACCACCACGGGCTGTTTATGCGGCGGGTGTAGTATGCTTTCGTTCGTCAAGGGGCTGTTTCCCAACGCGCTTAAGTCAGCCCAGCGCAAAAATCCAGCACGATATGTGCGATCTTCTCACTGCCGATGATATAACTGCCATGATCCTCTCCGGGCAGGATGGAAAGCTGTGCACCGGGGATCTGCTCCGCAACTTCCTTTAGATGCTTGCGGGCGATCATATCCCGGCGGCCGCCGGTAATGAGCACAGGACAAGTAACGTTTGCAAGCTGTTCTGATGTGATGTTCGGCTCTGTAAGCATCAACCGGAACAAGGGCGAACGGTTGAAACAATACATCAAACGGAACAGGACGAGCCACATGGGCTTGATGCCGGCAGGGCGGGTGTTTACACCGCAGGCAACGATGCCGCCCAGCAGATCCGGCTGCTGATAAGCCAGCAATAGGGCAAGGATGCCGCCGTCGCTAAAGCCGCAAACAACAGGCTTTTCCAGACCCAGCCCGACAATAAATTGCCTTATATCCTCCGCCATCTCCTGATAATGGTATTCCTGTACAGCAAAGCTCTGGCCATGCCCGCGGCTATCGATGGCGTACACCCGAAATTGCTGTGTCAACAGCGGAAGGGCTGCATCGAAAATGCTGTGGTCTTCGCCGTTTCCGTGCAGCAGGAGCAGCGGGCGTCCCTGGCCAGCGGTCTGATAGAATAACTTTCCCTGTGTGGTTTCAAACTCCATAAAAAGCTCCTTACTCAATGGCATCCAGCAGGCGCTGGATATGTTCCCGTGCGGCCTGTGCATTATCAGGCTTGGTGTTTTCAAAAGTCATCTGGATATGGGGTTTTTGCAGCTTGGCAAAACGGAGCACTGCACCATAATCCATCTGCCCCAAACCAGCAGCACAGCAAGGAAGGTTGCCGGTGCCGTCATCCACATAATCCTTGATATGAATGACCGCCACTTCTCTGCCCAAAAGCTCTATGGCTTCCTGTATCACTTCATCCCGACGATGCAGGTTGTCTGGATGGAGCAGGTTAACAGGATCCAAAATGATCTGCAAATTGGGGGATGCAATGGCATCCAGCACACGTCTGGCACGCTTGCCATCGTACACGATGTGCTTGTACACCGGCTCAATAGCCAAGGTGACCCCCAGCTTTTCAGCCGCCTTTACCACCGGTTCCACACGGCGCAGGAACAGTTCCAGCGCCGCATCTGTATGGCTTTGCTCCGGATCGTACCGATACTCTTGGTTAGGGTTGCCGGTCTCAGTGCCCACCACGCCTGCGCCTAGCCAACGTGCCAGCTGCATATGTGCAATGTACTTCTCCACGTGCTTGTTGTATACGCTTTCATCCGGATGGGTCAAATTGAGGTAACAGCCCAATACTGCCACATCCAGCCCATCCAGCGATCTCTTTACAAACGAGGCAAGACCGGGGGTGGCTGCTGCAGGCTGCATATAGTCGGAAGAAATCACCTTGCTCAACGCCAAATGAACGCACTCAAAACCCTGAGCCTTTACAAACTGCGCTCTCTGTGCCAACGTTCCCGGCGCTGCATCATGCATACGGATCCCCAAAGACATTTCTTCATCCTCCCATCGCAACGGTTTTTCCACAGTATACTGAATTTTCCCGGCCATTGCAAGCTTGAAGGCTTCTTTGCGGCATGATATAATAACGCCATCCAAAACACAAAGGCGCTTAAGGAGGTTCTCCCTCATGGCAACCATGCACCTGATCTGCGGCACCATCTCCAGCGGCAAAACCACCTATGCCCTTCAATGGATGCAAAAAAAGCCCGCTCTGCTCTTATCGGTGGACGAAGTAACGCTGGCGCTGGCGCCGGTGCTGCCGCCCGACAAGCACGATACCACCACCGAACTGGTAAAGCAGCTGCTTTGGACAAAAGCCAAAGAAGCTTTGGCTGCCGACTTGGATGTTATTTTCGACTGGGGCTTTTGGAAGAAAGCCGACCGAACCGAAATGAAGCAACGCCTGTGTGCCGAAGGCATCCAGCAGGTATGGCACTATATCGATGTTTCCGGTGAGCGCTGGGAAAGGCGCATCGCCAAGCGCAATGCAGCCGTTGCACGCAAAGAGACCTCCGCCTACTATGTGGATGACGGATTGAAGGCAAAATGTCTCGGCTGGTTTGAAGCCCCCAGCCGGGATGAGATCGACATCTGGTATACCCCGGAAGATTGACCTACGGCCATAATATATGCTGCCCAAAGCCAACCCGGCTCATTGCAAAGCCCGGAGCTGACTTTAGGCAGCGTTTTTTCTTTAGCGCTAATTCTAGCGCCAATTGCGCCCGATACGCAAAAAGGCTTCCACCAGCCCCGGCATGCCTACGCTGCTGGCTGCCACTGCCGGTACCTTGGCGACCACCTGCCCGCCAAGCAGCACACGCACCATGCCCAGCGTTTGCTCTGCTGCCACCGGTGCTTCCACCTGCTGCGGCAACTCTACTTCCAGCGACAGCTGCTTTTCTTGCCCCGCTTTGAGCAGCATGCTTACACCGCTGCCTGCGGCCGCCTCCACCTTCTCTGCTATACCCAAGTGCACCGGCACCTGCTGTCCCAGCAGATCGCCCTTGTTAAGAAGCGTGATGCGGCGATACCCAGCAAAACCATAATCCAACATCGCTCTGGCCTCATCAAAGCGCTGCTGGCTCACCGGCACGCCCAGCACGATAGCGATCAGGCGCATGCCGTTTTTCTGCGCGGTGGCTGCAAGGCAATAGCGGGCATCATCTGCCGAACCGGTTTTCAAGCCGTCGCAGCCTTCGTAAAAACGCACCAGACGGTTGGTATTGGTCAGGTCGGTCACTCGCCCGCTGGGATGGGTCAACGTATCCATCCAGACAGCAGAATGCCGGAAATATTCCGGATGGCCACAGATCTCTTTTGCAAGCAATGCCACATCACGAGCCGTGGTGTACTGCCCCTCTGCCGGTAAACCGGTCGCATTGATATAGCAGGTATCCACCATGCCCAGTTCAGCTGCCCGCCGGTTCATCCATGCGGCAAACTCTGCCTCTGTACCCGCCATATGCTCTGCCAAAGCCACAGCCGCATCGTTGGCGCTGGCAATGATGGTTGCCCGAAGCAAGTCTTTGAGCGGATAGGCTGTATCGGCATCCAGCAATGCTTGGCTGCCGATCTGGCTGGCCGCGTTTCGGCTTACGGTCACATCCTCCTCAAGGGAAAGCCTGCCTGCTTCCAGCTCTTCCATGCAGATCAACAAGGTCATCAGCTTAGTAACGCTGGCAACAGGTCTTCTTTCTTCTGCGTTTTTCTCAAAAATGACCGTGCCTGTTTCCGCTTCCAACAAGATGGCAGAGGCAGCTGTCAGCTCTACCGGCAGTTGTTCTTCCAAGGGTGCAGCGATCGCTGGCAGGCACCATGCCAAAAACACCCATAGCACCATGCATACGCACGTTCGTCTTTTGATCCTCTGCCGCTTGCTGCTTCCATCGAGCCACTTATGTTTTTCCATACAAAAACGCTCCTTCCATGGTCGTCCCCTTTGTGGAGAGCATACGCATGAAAGGAGCAAATTAGGATTGTTTTTTCGCTTGGTTCCCGATCGATCACAGCTTGGCGATCACACCATCCACCAGAGAGCGGAACACATCACGCACACGGATGCCGGTCTCCATGACCTCGATGTGGCTCAGAGGCTGATCCAGCATACCGGCGGCCATGTTGGTAATGCAGCTGATGCCTAGCACATTGATGCCGCAATGACGGGCCACGATGGTCTCCGGCACGGTGGACATACCCACCGCATCTGCGCCCAAGGTGCGAGCCATACGAATTTCCGCAGGGGTTTCGTAGGTGGGGCCGTTGAACCAGCAGTACACGCCCCGCTTCAGATCGATCTTCAGCTCGGCAGCCACATCCAGCGCCAGCTTCTTCAGTTCTACATCGTAAGCATGGGTCATATCGGGGAAGCGCAGACCAAAGTCGCCCAGATTGGGGCCGGTGAGGGGGTTCTTACCGGACAGGTTGATGAAGTCGTCGATCATCATCAGGTCGCCGGGAGCAAAGTCGTAATTGACGCCGCCAGCAGCATTGGTAACGATAAGGGTCTTAACGCCCAGCAGCTTCATCACACGGATGGGCATGGTCACTTCTTCCTGATCGTAGCCCTCGTAAGAGTGGAAGCGGCCCTGCATCATGCATACCCGCTTACCGTGCAGGGTGCCGCAGAACCAGCGGCCTTCGTGGCCGGGGGCGGTGGACACAGGAAAACCGGGAATATCCTCGTAAGAAACGCTGGTAGCACCTTCCAGAGCGTTTACATAGTCACCGAGACCGCTGCCCAGAATAACGGCGATCTCCGCTTCGCCGCAACGTTTGCGGATCATATCCGCTGCTGCATGGATCTTCTTCATGTAGGACTTTACATTCATGGGAATCTCTCCTTTTGTTTTTTTCTATTTCTCGGACGGTCACGGCGTTGCGCCCATGCCGCCTTATTTGAGCTGGCTTAGGAAACTTTCGGCGCCGAAGCGTTCTTCAAGACCGAAGTTTTCGGCAATGGTAGCGGCGATATCGGCGTAGGTATGGCGGGTGCCGATGCTGCTGCGGTGCTGCATGTTCTTGGTATAGCACAAAATGGGGATATACTCACGGGTATGGTCGGTGCCGGTGTGCACCGGGTCGCAGCCATGGTCGGCCGTAAGGATGAGCAGATCCTCTTCGCCCATGGCAGCTACGATCTCAGCAAGGCGGGTATCGAAGTACCGCAAGGCTTCAGCATAGCCCTTTGCATCCCGGCGGTGCCCATAGGAGGAGTCAAAATCCACCAGATTAACAAAGAGAAGACCGGTAAAATCCTGCTTCATGGCTTCCAGCGTGGCATCGATGCAAGCCGGGTTGCCAGCGGCATGGTTGCTGGCCGCAAGACCGCGCATACAGAAGATATCTTCGATCTTGCCAATGCCCATGGTAAACAGACCCTTTTGGCTCATGGCATCCAACAAGGTGCGCTGGGTGGGTTCCAGAGAGAAATCGCGCCGGTTGCCGGTACGGACAAACTCGCCTTTTTTCTTACCAACAAAGGGACGGGCGATCACACGCCCCACAGCGTGGTCGCCTGTTAGAATATTGCGGGCGATCTCGCACATTTCGTACAGTTTTTCCGGGGGGTACAGCTCCTCATGGCAGGCGATCTGGAACACGCTGTCGCCGGAGGTATAAACAATGGGATAACCGGTGCGGAGGTGTTCCTCACCCAACTCATCCAGTATGGCGGTGCCGCTGGCGGGGCGATTGCACAGGGTCTTGGTACCGATGGCGGCTTCGAAGGCCTCCATCACTTCCGCAGGAAAACCCTCTGGGTACAGGGGGAAAGGTTTTTCCAGCCGGATGCCCATCAACTCCCAGTGGCCGGTGGTGGTATCCTTACCGGCAGAAGCTTCCATCGCACGGCCGTATACGCCAGCGCCCTCCGTGGGCACAGGGTAGCCCATACCGTCGATGCAGCCAAGACCCATGCTTTCCATCAAAGGCAGCGCAGGCGCTTCTTTTTCGTAAATATGACCGAGGGTGTTGGCCCCAGCATCGCCATAGGCAGCCGCATCGGGCAAAGCACCTGCACCCACACTATCCAAAACGATCAGTACAATGCGTTTTTTCATAAGCAAAACCTCCTTTTCAGCATCTTATTCAGCCGTTGGGTTCCCTTTTGCGGGCTTCCTTGCGGAGCCTGCCAGCTTCAAAATCTGCTTTTTCCTGTTCGGTTTCCAATATAAGGCGGGGCACCCGGGTGGGGTTGCCGTCCTCATCCAGCGCGACCATGGTAAGGTAGGCGCGGTTGACCAATGCGCGGGTCTTGTTGCGTTCCGGGCGTTCCACAAAGGTCTCCACGCAAACTTCCATGCTGGTGTTGCCCACATAGGTCACCCGACCAATGAGCGTAACGATATCGTTCAAGCTGGCGGGCTTTAAAAAAGACAGGTGATCCACCGCAGCAGTGAGCACCTCCCGCTCTGCATGCCTGCGAGCCACCACACCAGCCACCACATCGATCCATTGCATCAGCAAGCCGCCAAACAGTCGAAAACTGCCGTTTACATCGCCGGGCATTACAATATGCACCTGCTCGGTGCGGCTATCGCATACCCGCTTTCCCTTCTGGTTCACAGTTCTACCTCCTTGCCATCCACCTGAATTTTGACGCTGTCTGCCATCTGTACCTCTCCGGCCTTCGCAAGCAAGGCACGGTGACGGGCATCCACCAGACGGCGATCCAGCACCCAGTGGAACAGCAAATGCCTCTTGGGCATGGGGTGCAGCGCAAACAAATCGCTGTAGCTATGGTAGAGACGCAAAATGAGGGCTTCTTCGGTAAGGCTGCGCCCCACCTCCACATCGAATTGGCTCATGCTCTCTACCTCACGCCCGATCAGCCCAAGGCGATGCACCGGTGCAACAATGAGGGAGGCATCCGGTTTGCCGTTGACCACCGCCAGATGGATACGGTCGTCCATCAAAGGAGAAAAATCCGGCATTGCATCGGGGCAGATGGGATAATGCAGCATATCCATGTTCACCCATGCCACATGGGTATAGCTTGGGTTCTCGACGGCTGTTTTACGCATGAGCAGCCATTTGCTGCGCCCAAAATGATCCTTCTCGGTCATTTTGCGCTCCAGATAGCTTCTGGGCAGCACGCCCCTTTCCGGATAGCTGCGTGCATTGGTGCATAGCCCCCGCAAATACCGTTCGCACCTGCCGCCGGTGTAAAGGGTAAGCGGCAGATTCTTCATAGCATTCAGGTAGGTAAAGCGCAGCATGTACACATCATCCGGCTTGGGGCGGTCGGGCAGATCGATAAATGCAGAGATGAAATGCGGCGTTTCCGGCAGTTCACGGTTGCGAAAGAACGAACGGAGCCCCGTTTTGAGCGCCATTGCAGCGGGCAGCTTCTGGGCATAGGTCTCGGTAGCGTTATACAGCCCCCACTCAAAACGGATGGACAGCGCACCCGGCTGGCAATGAAAACCGGATAGCTGTTCAAAACGGGCAACCGTCGGTATTTTCAGCATTTCGGGGGAAGGCCTTTCTATCCAGCGCACCGGCAAAGCCCGCATTGGCCAGAGAGCGGGCCTGTCCAAAGCATATACGGGTATATCGACCACATGCGCTGCAAGGCTCAATGTCTCCCAATCCAACTCCATTTTGGTAAGCAGAGATACTCTCCCGAACAAAAGCCCGGGATCCACCACCATGGTGCGAACCGGTGCAGCAGAGGAAACCAGCGGCAGCCCACGGTCGATACGTACCCGACCGTTTTCCATTTGCTGGGTAAAAGCCGGCAAATAGGCCTGCGGTTCTACGCCTTCCTCGGCTGCACCCATGGTGCCCGTCAGTAATGCATCATATTCCAGCTTGGCAAACCGGCTGAGGATCTCCTTATCCCACAAAGCGCCAAAATCGTATTCGCCAAGCAGAGACAAAAAAAACGTTTCTTCGGTCGCCAAGCGCGGCAGCACATCCAGCTTGCCGGTATCCTCGTAAAACAACAGAGCATCCTTAGGCAGTTCGTGGTTCTCGTCCGCTTCTGCCGTCAGAGCGTTTTGGAATACATCCGGCAGAGCAAAGCGAAGCCCAGCCGGGGACAACGCCTGATCGTACGCTGCTTGTATGGTGCGGCGGGCCGAAGCAGCATCTGGCTGACCATTCAGCACGACCAATATATGCATCGCAGCCATTCGTCCGCACCTCCTTTTATACCTATTATAAAAGGCAAATCTTTCCCCGTCAAGCATCGCATGGGGGCAACGCTACAGGGGCAAATGTAGCTTTGAGACATTCCCGGCGACATTTGATGATATCAGATTGCTTTTTTACAGCATTAACCATGACAAACGCAAGGGGTTATGCTATGATATATCCGTCAGCTGAACAACAGCTTTCTCAAATTGCAATGTTTGAACCCCACTCGATCCGTAAGGAGGAAACACAATGTTCCGTAAAATTCTTGTTTCTGTTCTTTGCCTGATGCTGGTGCTGGCAGCTCCTCTGAGCTCTCTGGCCGCCACCGACATCGCACTGAAGGTAGTACCCGGCACCGAGCTGGCTGCTGCCGACCAAAACGTCGCCACTATTCTGAACAGCCTGGTGCTGCACATCATTACCGAAGATGACAGCTTCATGCTGGAGATCGATTCTGACAAGGGCGAGATCGCCAGCGCTGCTCTGCGCGCCGACGAGACCGGCGTCTATGTTGCCAGCCCCTTCTTGGGCGATCGTACCCTGTACTTCACCTTGGAAGAGATCTCTGCCCTTATGGTCAACGTAATGCGCGAAAGCGGCGTTGATGAGGCCACCATTGCCGAGTTTGAGCAGAGCATGGCACAGGCTTCCGCTCAGCCCCAGCAAGCTCAGCAGCCCACCGCTGCCAGCCTGTTTGAAAACGATGGCGACCTGAACGACGACTACGCTGAGGACATGTACGCCAACGACCCCGTTATGCAGCAGTTCGTAAAGAACGTGGAAGAGAAGATGGTGGTCACCAACGGCAACTTTACCGACCCCGCCTTCAACCCCGCCGATACCAAGACCGAAGTTGTGCTGACCAGTGAAGACATCATTTTTGTGCTGGACAGCGAAACGCTCAAGGAGTCCTATGCCTCTGCCGCTCAGAGCGCCGGTATGACCACCGACGAAATGATCGCCATGATGAAGGATATGTTCTCCCAGTTGGACACCAACATCACCGTGGTCACCTACACCAACGGCGACGAGCTGTGCGCCATGCAAATGAACATGACCATGAAGGGCGACGTTACCTTGGAGATGACCGATAACGCCGGCAACACCTCCACCGAGACTGCCACCTTCGACACCGTGATGGATCTTACTGCCAATGTGCTCACCACCGGCGAAGTGGAAAACATGTCCATCAATGCTGTGATAGTGGATAACGCCGATGCCAGCATCCAGCCCATCTCCCTCGTAATGAACATCGCTGTCGATGAAGAAAACGATGCTTGCGCCTTTGACGGCACTGTTGCCGAGGGCGACGAAGCTGTGCTGCTCTTCCAAGGTGATTTTGCCGAAGTGGAAAACGATGTGCTCAAGGGCTGGGTAGCTCTGCTGGTGGAAGGCGACCAGGTGACCTTCACCGTTTCCGGTACGGAAGAAGACGGTATGATCAATGGTCTGGTATCCCTCTATGTGCGCAGCGACTGCACTGCCATCGTAGAGCCCAGCTGGTCTGACAGCGCTATCATCTCCTTCAGCTTGGAAATGAAGGAAATCGAAACGCCCGCTCTGCTCCAGAAGCTCAACAACGCCATCCCCGCCACTTCTGTACAGCTCTTGCAGATGGATGAGGCTGCTCTTACCGAGGAGATCAACGGCATCACTGTTGATGCCAACAGCGCCCTGTTCACCGCGCTGGGCAACCTGCCGAACGAGCTGATCTCCCTGCTGATGAACAGCGCTTTCATGCAGTAACAGGCATATACCAAGCAAATATTGCGGAGCCCCGCCAATGTGCGGGGCTCCCTTTTATTTCGCCATAAACCCGTTTCTTTGCTTTCGGTTGTTATTTATACCATTCTATGGTATACTACAAAGGCTTGTTGCTTCTCAGGCAACGACTTTTACCACAAGGAGGTTTCCCATGCGAGAGATTCTGCTTACGGTTCTGGTGGCGGTGGTTGCTTATCTGCTTGGTTGTTTCTCCACCGGTACCATCATCTCCAACGCAAAGGGCGTAAATATCCGCAACGAAGGCAGCAAAAACACCGGTGCCAGCAATGTGCTGCGTGTGATGGGGCTCAAAAGCGGTCTGATCTGCTTCCTCGGCGATTTCTTTAAAGCATTGCTGGCCTGTGTGCTGGGCAGCATCATTCTACCGGGCCCCACCTTTGGCATTGCCCGTTTCGGTACGCTGCTGGCCGGTCTGATGGTCATCATCGGTCACAACTGGCCTGTGTTTTACCATTTCAAAGGAGGCAAGGGCGTAGCCTGCTCCGTAGCGGTGATCGTATATGTACAGCCGTTGTGGGGCATCCTCTCTATCCTCATTTGCGTCAGCATCATTGCGCTCACCCGCTACATCAGTCTGGGCAGCATGAGCATGCTGTTTACCTATATGGTGTTCCTGTTCATTGCCTGCTGGGGCGAGTGGTTCACCTGTCTGTTTGCTGTTATTCTGTTCGTGCTGTGCGTTATTCGCCACCGGGCTAACATCGGCCGCCTGATCAGCGGCACAGAAAACAAGATCGGTCAAAAGGTGAAGCCCAACCAAGAAACCGAAAGCACTGAAAAATAACACATCTTACCATAGACAAAACCCGGAGCCTCTGAATGAGCGCTCCGGGTTTTGCTTATGCATCGATCAAATGAAAAACAGCCTCTGCGTATTGCTGCGGACGGCACAGACTGTACTCCCCATGGGATGTCCCTTGCAAAGTGACCCTTTGGGCATTGGGCAAGAGGTTTGCCAGAAGCTTGGCTGAGCGTTTCATGATCGGCAATTCTTTTCCGCCTACCAAAACCAGCGTTTGGGCAGCATTGCAGGAAAGGCTCGCTTTGGGCTGGTAGGCAGCGTTAGCCGCCATCATAGCGATCAGATCGGTCTTGGAAAGCTGGGCAGTGGCTTCGTAATATTCCTCAAACAATTTAGCCGGAATGTGCAGCGACCATGCTTGCAGCTTGGCAAACCATCGTTTGCCGATCAAGGGATAGCAAAGGGAATAAGCAGGCTTTACCAGCGCATGTGTGCACTTCATGGGAATAGCCAGTGCGCTTTCCAGTACGGCATAGCGGCAAATGGTCGAGCGCTGCGCCATCATCTCGGCAGCGATCTGCGCACCAAGGGAAACACCACCTAACAGCAACACCTGTCCGGCGCAATGTTCATCCACCCATGCGATCAAACTGCGGGCGTTTTCTTCGATGGAAACAAAGGGACAGTCGCTGCCGGCATGCCCATCCAGCACAGGCAGCAGCACACGGTACCGTTTGCTTAGCAGCTGGGCAGTTTCCCGGTAGTTCCACCAAGACAAACCGCCGCCGTGCAGCAGCAAGACCACTTGGCTGTGTTCTGTGCCGTATTCAACGGTCTTCATCATTTTCTCCCTTATCGATCCTGTGGTAAGCAGAGTATCTGCTGTTTGAATATCGATCGTTTTACCACTCCGGTTGCGTATAGAGAACGATCCCGTCTCCTGCGCGGGTCAAATTCATATCGATGGTGCGCTGGTTTTTGCTGCCTTTGTAGAGCAGTTCCAGCGAGCGTTCTGCCAAAAGGAACGGCCCATCCACCAGCACATCGGTCTGGCTCAATAGCGCCTCCACTGCGGGATCCACCTGCGCCATCTGAAGCAGATCTTCGTACAGGTAGCCGGTAAATGTCCATACATTCAAGCCTTTTTCATGGGCACGGCGTGCCAACTCGGCGCATGCAGCAGCCTGCAGAAAAGGCTCCCCGCCAGAAAGCGTGATGCCATCCAGCAGTGGGTTGCCGGTAAAGCGGGCTTCAACGGCATTCAATGTCCATTCGGTGCCGCCGTTCGGGTCGTGGCTTTCTGGGTTATGGCAGCCGGGGCAATGATGGGGACAGCCCTGCGTGAACACCGCCGTGCGAAAACCGGGGCCATCCACGATGGAATCGGTCACAACACCGTAGATCTGCATGGTTTCCGGCGTGGTATACATCTTTCCTCAGTCCTTTCAAACTTGCAGACCGTTTACCAAGTGAAACAGTTACGCATTGATGGAAGTTTGGGGCAGCATCTCCACCAAGATGGGTTGGCGGCCTTCCTGCCGCAGCCATTTGCGCAGCTCGTGCTCGATCACATCCACAGCCAGAACTTCACCGTCTTCGTTCTTCATGCGCTGCCCCAATTCTTTGGCAGCTACCTGATAGCTCTTGGTATTTACCAACAAGGTAAGCGCCTTGGTCAACCTGCGAACCGACAGCCGCTCCCGGTGAATGGGCTTGGGGCCTACGCCCAGTTGCCGCACACGGTTGCCCCAAAAGGGCTGGTCGCCGCCAAAGGGGATCACCAGCGTAGGCTTGCCTGCCAAAATACCGGCAGCTGTCGTGCCTGCACCGCCGTGGTGCACCACGGCCTTCACTCTGGGAAACAGCCAGTCGTGCGGTATAAAATCGGCTCTGTATACATTGGGGGTCTCCGGCAGTTCGGTGCCGCCCCAGCCTTTGGCCATAATAGCGCGCACACCGCTGCGCTTGATGGCTTCCAGCACGATTCTCTGGGTCTCTCCCATCTCTTCGCTTACCATGGAGCCAAAACCGATGTACACCGGGGGCTCGCCGGCATCCAAAAAGTCTAACAGTTCCTGCTCCGGCTGATAATCCACCGCAGCCTGATCATCCAGCCAGAAGCCTGACATATGGATGTTGGCGCCCCAATCCACCGGACGGGGCATCAGCAGGGGGCTCATGGCGTAAATGACTGGCACCGTATGACCGTTCAACTGGTAATCCGGCTTGGTTTTCAGCTTGCGGGGAGCCATGCCCCGTGCCTTGCGCCAATCGGAAAGATAGTATTTTTCCAGCATACTGATGAGCAGGTACCCCAGCTGATAGGTCATATTGTTCCACGCTTTGCCCACCCGCTGACCAGGCGCAGCGGCAATGGGAGCCACGCGGTTTTTATCCATGGGGTAGTAATGGGTCTGAATGTAAGGAATATGCCGTACTTCTGCAATGGACTGAAAGATCTGCCCAAAGAAGGTGGCAATGATCGCCTCTGCATCGTCGCAGGCGCTCTCCACATCCTCCAAAAAGGGATCGATAATATCCACCAACGAGTTGCGCACCTGCTTGAGAAACGCAACGCCATTGGCACCCTTGCTCATTACGGTCGCCATAAAATCGCGTACATTGCCGGAAATGGGATGGAAACGCATGCCCTCTTTTTGAACAGCAGCTTCAAAAGTATCAAATGCTGCGATCTTTACATCGTGCCCGCGGCGCTTCAGCTCTCTGCCCAATACAATATACGGCCGAACATCGCCGGTGGAACCGATACATACCATTGTGATCCGCATACCATGACCCGTCCTTTCGTAAAAAGAAAAAGCCAAAAGACAGCTTATACCAAATACAGTATAGCGCAAACGTTATACAAAATCAATAATCCCGTACCAAACGCCGATACTCGGTGGGGCTTACCCCTGCGAATTGGTGAAAGCAACGGCTGAAATAAAGCTGATCGGAAAACCCCATTTCTTCGCTGATCTCCCCCACCGGCAGCAATGTTTCCCGCAAGAGCCGTGCCCCTTCTTCCATGCGCAACCGATGGTGATAGGCATGCATGGTCTGGCCTCGGCTTTTTTTGAACACTGCCGCTAAATGCTTATAGCTGAGGTAGAGCGCTTTTTCCAATTCCTTGGCGCTGAAAGGCTCCCGAATATGATCCCGCAAATAGCGGGCGATGCGTTCCGGCAGATCAGGGGTGGCTGGCTTGGGCAGACCAAAGTGCGCAATGCGGCTCAGCAGCACAAACAATTGTTGGTTCAAATACCAGCGGCTCACCTCATCTTGGCTGCGGCAAGCCTCCACAAAAGCGCCCAATTCCTGTTCGATACTGCTGCCTGCAAGATGTTCCAGCTGTTTGGGCAGCACCAGCTGCCCCGACTTATGTTCGCCGTCTGGCTGCGGCAAAGCAAAATGCACATAGTACCATCTTGTTCCGCGCGGGATGAGCTGCTTGCCAAAATGCCGCCATCCGCTTTTGAGAAACAGCAATTGGCCCGGTTTTACAATGTGATCCACCCCATCCTCCGTTACATATATCGCTCCTTCCAGCACGTAGATGAGCACATGAAACGGCAGTATACGGTCTGCATGGGTAAAGCCCTCCGCAGTGGCCAGAAGCCCGCACCCCTCCACACAAGGCAGAATATCATTCGCCAAACGTACTTGATACACGATGATCCTCCATATAAACCCGATAAGAATCTATATTTTTGCGTTTTCAATGAGAATATAATACATATACAGATGCATTGTCAACCATGCAGCCGCATCCGAAGGGAGTTATTGCAAATGAAAAAGCAGCAGCAGGTTTCCATTACCGCCTACCGCTCTGCCGGCTTTATCGGCAAGTATCAACAGTTGATCAAAGAAACCGTTATCCCCTACCAGTACAGCGTATTGTGCGACCAAGCCCCCGGCGCAGAAAAAAGCCATGTGGTGCAGAACTTCATCAACGCTGCCAAGGCCCTGCGCGGCGAGGATGTGGGCGATGGTTTTTACGGCATGGTATTTCAGGACAGCGATGCCGCCAAATGGCTGGAAGCTGTGGCCTACTCGCTGGCCGTGCTGCCCGATAAAGCGCTGGAAGCTACCGCCGACCACCTGATCGACCTGATCGCCGACGCTCAGGATGCTGACGGCTACCTAAACACTTACTACACCATCAAGGATCGGGAAAAGCGCTGGACCAACCTATTGGAAGGGCACGAGCTGTATTGCTCCGGCCACATGATGGAAGCTGCCTGCGCCTATTACGATGCCACCGGCAAGCGCAAGCTTCTGGATGTGATGCTGCGCAACGCCGAGCATATTTATCAGCACTTCATCGTGGAGGGCGCTCCCGGCTATCCCGGTCACCCGGAGGTGGAGCTGGCGCTCATCAAAATGTACCGCATGACCGGCAACCAGCACTGTCTGGATCTGGCTGCCCACTTTATCAACGTGCGCGGCGTAGACCCCGATTATTACGAAAAGGAAGTAAAAGGCCGCAATTGGAGCGTTTGGGGCAGCGACGGCAAAAACCCGGATTACCAGCAGAGCGGCAAGCCCGTGCGGGAGCAGACCGATGCCACCGGTCACTCCGTGCGCGCTGTGTACCTGTACACCGCCATGGCCGACCTGGCCTCCCTCACCGGCGACGAAAGCCTGCAAAAAGCCTGCGAAGTGCTTTGGAACAGCATCACTGCCCGGCGTATGTACCTGACCGGCGGCATCGGCTCCACAGTGCAGGGCGAAGCCTTTACCGTGGACTATGATCTGCCCGGCGATACCGCCTACGCAGAGACCTGCGCCTCCATCGGTCTTATGTTCTTCGGCTCCCGCATGCTGGAACAAGCCCCCGTAAGCGACTATGCCGATATTATGGAGAAAGCCTTCTACAACACCGTTTTAGGCGGCATGCAGCTGGATGGCAAGCGTTTCTATTACGTAAACCCGCTGGAATGCATTCCCGGCATTTCCGGTGTGGCGGTCACCCATCGCCACGACCTGACCACCCGCCCCGGCTGGTATGCCTGCGCTTGCTGCCCGCCCAATGTAGCACGCCTCATTTCCTCCTACGGTCAATTTGCCTATGGTGAAAACGGCGAAACCGCCTTCTGCCACCTGATCGCCGCCGGTGAAGTAGCCTTTAGCAACGGTTTAAAGCTGCGCTGCGAAACCGAGTATCCCTATGGCTTTACCGTTAAGTACTGCATCGAGAAGGGCGGCAAGCTGGCTATCCGCTTGCCCGGTTGGAGCACCTGCACCCGCATTGCTGTAAACGGCGCAGAAGCAGTTCTCGCCCCGGTGGACGGCTACCAGTATCTGACGGTTTGCGATGGTGACGAAGTCGTTCTCCAGCTGGATGATGGCGTGCGCACTGTATACGCATCCACCAAGGTACCGCAGCTGACGGGCAAGGTAGCGTTGGGGCGCGGCCCGCTGGTGTATTGCTTCGAAGGTGTGGATAATGGCGGTGATGTGCTGTCGCTGGCCCTGAAGCGCGGCGGCAACATCGTTGCTTCCGAATACGATGCAGAGCTGCTCTCCGGCGTTGTTACCCTAACGGCTGACGCTGTACGCCGCATCGACGACAGCGACCTCTACACCACCACCCCGCCCGCCGAACAAAACTGCACCGCTACTGCCGTGCCCTATTACACATGGGCCAACCGCGGCGAAAACCAGATGCGGGTCTGGATGGATGAAATCAAATAATCTTTCTGATCCCCTCCAGTAAACGGAGGGGATCAGCCAGGTCGTCGAAAAACTCGCCTATGGCGACTTTTTCGACAAGGCTTGCACCGTTTGCCTACTCGCCTACGGCTCGCCGGGCGGCAAACGGCGATAGGAATCCCTTGCTACGCAAGGGTTCCGAAACCACCGCACATGTCGCTGGTTTCGGATCACAGTCGGAGGGTTGCGACCCCCCGACTCCACCCGGGGTTTCTCGACAGTCTGTCTGATCCCCTCCAGTAAACGGAGGGGATCATCATTTATCAAGAAATATGCCTGCCAGCTGTCTCAGCCAATGGGCAACGTTTACCCCTTATACCACACAAACGGTTTTCATTGACACACAGTTTTGGTTTGCTCTATAATAGGAATGCTTAAGATAGGTAACTGTACCCATTTTCCATGGTACGGGCATCTATCCGCACAATTTTGCAAACACGCAGGCAAGGAGCGTCCTCATGCAGCTGAAACTGATGTACATTACCAACCAGCCGGAAATTGCCCGCATTGCCGAGCAATGCTCCGTTGACCGTATCTTTGTGGATCTGGAAACGCTGGGCAAGGAAGAACGTCAGCACGGGATGAACACCGTCAAATCTCAACACACGTTGGAGGATGTATCTGCCGTGCGGGCCGCCATCCAAAAAGCGGAGCTGCTGGTGCGGGTGAACCCCCTGCATCCGCATTCTGCGCAGGAGATCGACGAAGTGATCCGCCGTGGGGCGGATGTGGTCATGCTGCCTATGTTCCGCACAGCAGAGGATGCACGCACCTTTGTGGCGCTTGTAGGCGGGCGTGCCAAAGCGATGCTGCTCTTGGAAAACAAGGAAGCGCAAGCCGCCATTGACGAAATTCTGGCTGTGCCCGGCATTGATGAGATCCACATCGGTCTGAACGATCTGCACCTATCCCACGGCATGGACTTTCTTTTTGAGCCGTTGGCCTTGGGGATGGTGGACGAACTGGCTGCCAAAATAAAGGCAGCAGGCATCCCTTTCGGCTTCGGCGGCATCGCACGGCTGGATGAGGGCATGCTGCCGGCACGATTCATCATTGCCGAGCACCACCGGTTGGGGTCGCAGATGGTCATTCTTTCCCGCAGCTTTTACGATGCATGGCTCAAGCAGGAGACCGACGAGATAAGGCAAGTCTTCCAGTACGGTGTGCGGGAGATACGCGAATACGAAGACCGGCTCGCCCGCAAGGACGATGGCTATTTCCGCCGCAACCACGAAGCAGTGGTTGCCAGTGTGGAGAAGATCGCTACCGATATACGCCAAAGGAAGCAGCGTTCCGCACGCATGCAGACCCCTGCCCCTGTGCCATTCTCTACTATCGATCACCAAACCCTGAACGCCATTGGGCAAAGCTATGGCGAAACCTTCTACCTGCTAGATACCGACCAGTATGCTACCAATTTCCGGGAGCTGCACGAAGCGTTTGCCAGCCGCTACCCCAAATTTGCCATTGCTTACTCCTACAAAACCAACTATATTCCCGCCGTATGCAAACGGCTGAATGAATTGGGTGGCTATGCAGAGGTTGTTTCCCGCATGGAGTGGGAGATCGCCCGCCGCTGCGGCGTACCGGCTGAGAAGGTTATTTTCAACGGCCCCTTCAAGCATACCGATGCAGTGGAAGCGCTGCTGGCAGCTGGTGGCGTGGTGAATATCGACTCGCTGGACGAGCTGCCCCTGCTTGACAGCATTGCCGCCCGTCACCCCGACACGCTTTTGCGTATGGGTATCCGTGTCAATTTTGACATCGGCGATGGCGTGCTATCCCGCTTTGGCGTGGATGCGGACAGCGACCTGCCCAAGGTGCTCGCTTTTCTTGCGACCCATCCCAACATGGAGCTGACTTCCCTACAATGCCATTTTGCCACCCGCAGGCTGGATACTTGGGCTCCCCGGGCGCAGGGCATGCTGGATCTGATCCAAAAGCACGGTCTCACACCGAAAATGGTGGATCTGGGCGGCGGTCTGTTCGGCAAGATGCACGACAGCCTGAAAGCCCAGTTTTCCTCCCCCATCCCCACCTACGACCAATACGCCCAAGCCGCTGCGACTCTATTTGCAGCCCATTACAAAAACACCCCCGAAGCGCAGCGCCCGCTTTTGCTCATCGAACCCGGCAGCGCCCTTTCCGGCGATATTATGCATTTCTGCTGTAAGGTAAAGAGCATCAAAGAAGTGCGCGGCAATGCCATTGCCACGGTGCTGGGCAGCGTGTACAACATCAACCCCACCTTAAACGGCAAAAACCCACCTTTGGCAGTGTACCACAGCGGCGCGCCCACCACGCATTACGAAAACCTGAACGTGGGCGGCTTTACCTGCATCGAGTCCGATTACCTCTACAAGGGTTACACTGGTCCGCTGGCTAAGGATGACTATCTGGTTTTCGGCAATGTGGGTTCCTATTCCGTGGTGCTCAAGCCGCCCTTCATTCTGCCCAATTTTGCTGTGGTGGATATCGCTGGCGGCGAAACCAAGCAAGTAAAGCGCCCAGAAGATTTTGACGACCTGTTTACGACCTACGCCTTCTAAGGAAAAAGAAAAAGGAGTTTTTCTTATGGCTACCGATGTATCCAATCGCTTTATCTGGCTCAACGGTCAGGTGCTGAATGTAAACGATGCCAAGATCAATGTTCTCTCCCCCACTGCCCAGTTCGGGCTGAACGTGTTTGAGGGCATCCGCTGCTACTGGAATGAGCAGGATCAGCAGCTCTATGCCTTCAGGCTAATGGAGCATTACTGCCGCTTGGAGCGCAGCGCACGGCTTTTGCAGCTTCATTGCCCCTACACCCCCGCCGAACTGACCAAGGCCCTGTGCGATGTGGTAAAAGCCAACGAATACCGAGAGGATCTGGCTGTGCGCCAAACGCTGTTTGCAGACGGTTTTGGCTCTTGGACCACCCGAGATGAGGTGGGCATGTTCGTGGCTCCCATCCCCAAGAAACACACCAGTGCAGAATACAACAAGGCCGGCCTGCGCTGCTGCGTATCCTCTTGGGAGCGCATCAACGACAACAGCCTTTCGCCCCGCATCAAATGCGGCGCCAACTATATCAACAGCCGCATGGCACAGCTGGAAGCGCTGCGCAACGGCTACGATACCACCCTGTTTCTCAACCATCAGGGCAAGGTGGCCGAGGGGCCCGGTTCCTGCCTGTTCCTTGTAAGAGACGGCGTGCTGGTCACTCCCCTGCTTACCGACAGCGTATTGGAAAGCATTACACGGGATACGGTGCTACGCATGGCGGAAATGCTGAAGATCCCAACACAGGAACGCACAGTGGATCGCACCGAGCTTTACCTTTGCGACGAAGCCTTCCTATGCGGTTCCTCCATGGGCATTACGCCCATCACCGCCATTGATGGCTACGAAGTGCCTCCGCAGGATGAAAACAGCGTGACCGCCCGTCTGTGCCGCCAGTACGACCGCATCGTGCGCGGCCAGGAACCGCAATACAGCCACTGGCTTACTCCCATCTGGTAACGGCGTGTTTTCGCCAGTCTCACCATCGATTTTGCTATAAGGAGTGATCCCCCATGATTATCGGAACCACCAAAGAACTAAAAAACCACGAATACCGTGTTGGTCTGACCCCGGATAACGTATCCGCTTATGTTGCCAAAGGGCATACCGTCTATGTGGAGACCCATGCAGGCGAAGGCTGCGGTTTTTCTGATGATGATTACCGCAAGGCCGGCGGCATTGTGGTGGATACCCCTGCCGAAGTGTTTGCCAAAGCCGAGATGGTGGTGAAGGTAAAGGAGCCCGAACCCAGCGAATACAATCTTCTGCGGGAAAACCAAATCCTTTTCACCTACCTGCACCTTGCACCCAACCCCCAGTTGGCCGATGCGCTTATGAAGCGCGGCGTAAAAGCAGTAGCCTACGAGACCATTACCGACGCCGAAGGCAACCTGCCCTGTCTGCGCCCCATGAGTCAGGTAGCTGGTCGTTTGAGCATTCAGGAAGGTGCCAAGTATCTGGAACGCAGCTTCGGCGGCCGCGGCCTCTTGCTGGGCGGCGTGCCTGGTGTGGAGCGCGGTAAGATCGCCATCATCGGCGGCGGTATTGCAGGCACCTACGCTGCCAAGGCAGCCGTGGGCATGGATGCACAGGTCACCCTGCTGGATATCAACTTAAACCGCCTCAGCTATCTGGAGGATGTATTCGGTGCTTCCGTTACCACCCTGTACAGCACCGATGCCAATATTCGCAAGTGCTTGGTCGAAGCCGATCTGGTGATCGGTTCCGTACTGATCCCCGGCGCTTCTACCCCCAAGCTGATCCGCCGCGAGCACCTGAAACTGATGAAGAAGGGCGCTGTGATCGTCGATATCGCTATCGACCAAGGCGGCTGCTGCGAATCCTCCCACACCACCACCCACGACAACCCCGTTTACATCGAAGAAGGCGTTGTGCACTACTGCGTGGGCAATATGCCCGGTGCAGTGCCCTACACCTCCACCATTGCACTATCCAACGCCACTTTCCGCTACGGCATGCTGATGGCTGACTATGGTCTGGAAGCCGCCGCTAAGAAGGATGCCGGTCTGGCCAAGGGCATTAACATCTATGCGCACAAGTGCACCAACAAAAACGTTGCCGACAGCCTTGGTCTCGAATATGCCGATGCTTTTGCACTGATGAAGTAAACCGGTCACCCGCCCGAAAGGAGCGATGTGCAATCGTGTTGTCTTCGTATATTCGCCAAAATCTGATCAACCTGCTTTTTCCGCAGAACATTCTGTGCCCGCTTTGTCAGCGCAGCTTACATGCCAGCGAAACCACGCTGTGCGCTCATTGCGAAGATCGCCTTGCCCAAAACCGTCTAACAGCACTGGAACAAGTAAAAGCGCACGACCCTCTGCGGTTGTGCATCAGTGCTTTTGCCTACGACGGTGCTGCCCAAAAATTGATCCATCAATTAAAGTATGGCAGCAACCCCGCCGTCGCGCCTGTGCTGGCGCAGCATATGTGCGCCGCCCTGCTGGAGACCAACGGTGCGCAAGGGATCGATGCGGTCGTGCCCGTGCCGTTGCACCCGATCCGTTTGCGCCAGCGTGGGTTTAATCAGGCACAGTTGCTGGCGCAGGAAGTTGCCCACTGCTTTGGGCTACCCCTGAGACCCGATCTGCTTCAGCGCAAAAAGCAAAGCTTATCGCAAACCACCCGTACCGCCACGGAGCGGCGCATCGCCATGCGAGACGCATTTGCTGCTGGCCCCGAAGCGGCAGGGCGAAACATTCTGCTGGTGGATGACGTGCTCACCACTGGCGCAACGGCCATCTCCTGTGCTGAGGCGCTGCTGGCTGCCGATGCGGCGCAGGTAACGCTGCTCACCGCCTGTCAGGCCTGACCAAGAGGAGGTTTCCCCCCATGGAGTACAAATCTCAGCTGATGGATGCTGCTCAGATCCACCGCACCATGGCTCGGCTTACCCACGAGATCATCGAAAAACAGCACGGCGTGGAAGGCTTGTGCCTTGTAGGCATCAAGCGCCGAGGCGTGCCGCTGGCACAAATGCTGGCAGATAACCTGAAACGCTTTGAGCAGGTAGATATTCCCGTAGGTCATATCGATATTTCCCATTTCCGGGATGATCGTGGCAAGGCCGAGCCGCCGCTGGAGGCAGCAGACTGCTTTATTCCCTGCAAGCTGGAGGAGACCACCGTGATCTTGGTGGATGATGTGCTGCATACCGGGCGCACCGTGCGGGCAGCCATTGAGGGCATTTTCCGGCAAGGGCGGCCCAAAGCCATCCGGCTGGCGGTGCTCATCGACCGGGGACACCGGGAGCTGCCTTTCCGGCCGGATTTTGTGGGCAAGAACATTCCTACCGCCAAGAACGAGAAGGTATCCGTCAAGGTGGATGAGATCGACGGGGAGACCAGCGTAAGCCTGTACAGTTTGTAAATGCACAAGCCACATAGCACGAGCTGCGTCTCTTTGAAAACGATCGATTTTTGCGAGCTCCCTCCCTTTTCGGGAGAGCTCTTTTCTTTATATTTCAACGTTTTTCCCCATCCCAAGCATTCGTTACAACTTGTTCACATTTTCAGGAAGAAATCACCCATCTGGTTCGTTGAATAGGCAAGAGGTGATAACATGACCAAGTTGCTGATTTGGGAACCCGACGAGCAGATCAAACGCAAGCTTCAGGATGCTTTGAAGAAGGAACCGTACCAGATTTATCTCATGAACGAGGAAGACACTTTGACCGCCGTTTCGGATGATGAGCCTATGCTGGTCATCATGGATGCCCGCATGCGCTGGAGCAGCTGCCGCCCCTTGCTGGATGCATGCCGCAAGCAGCGCCTGCCCCTTCTGTTCCTGACGGCCGACAAGCGCAGCGAGGCGCATCAGCACTTGAAAGCGCTGTATGCGGGCCCGTGCGAAGTGTGCACCTTGCCCTTGCAGCCAAAACTGCTGCGCAGCAAGCTGGATGCGCTGCTTGGTAACGGCGAGGAAAGCCGCGAACTGCGTATCGACCAGGAGGAACGCGTCGCCCTGCTGGATGGCCGCCGTGTGGAACTGACCGCGCAGGAAATGGCATTGCTGCTCGCCCTCATGGAAAAGCCCGATACCCCCGTCAGCCGGGAGCAGCTTTTGCGCAAAGCCTGGGGCTACCAGTGTATGGGAGAGACCCGTACCGTAGATGTGCATGTGCAGCGCCTGCGCAAAAAGCTGGGCGGCGAGTACATCGAAACCGTCTACAAATGCGGTTACCGTCTCCGTCTTGCGTAACATTTGCCCACCTTCCCACAGAACAAAGCCGTCCTGCGCCCGGTCTTTCCACCGGCGCAGGGCGGCTTTGTGCAGGTGCTGCACCCATTCGTTTGCATTTCACGCCGGTTATGGTATAATTGCTTTCGCATAGTACCGCAGTTTCTATCCTGCTAGGAGGTAACTTACAATGATCCACTACCGAGGCAATCGTGCGCAGAAAGGCTATCGCTATCAGCAAGCACGTTCCACAAGTCCGTGGCTGCCCATTTTGGTAATCGTGGGCGTTTTGCTTGCCGCTTTTGTTATTTTCCGCTTCACCGGCGTGGGCGGGCTGGATGAAAAAAACTTTATCAACCAGCGCAACGCCACGCTGCGCAGCGAAGTGCAGTTGGCCCAAGCTGCCACCAACAAGCTCAGCCGTCTGGGCGCCAGCAGCACCACCATCGAACTTTCCAAGATCCGTCAATATGTACACGGTGTGGAGCTGCTTAACGAACTGAACGTAAGTATGTACGGCGAGGTAGGCCGTCTGTATCCCCAATCGGTATTTGATAACATCTATTCCATTCTGGATACCTACGATGCCAAGTTGGCCAGCGGTCAAAAGGTAAACGATTCCCTCAACGCCCTTACGGTAGCCATCAACGACCTGAGCGCCCTTACCAACAGCATCCTCGGTTACGGTACACAAGAATAAGCCCTATTTCCATTTGAATAACACGACCCCGCCCAGCATGAGCGCAAGGCCAACGAACTGCTTTGCATTCATGCTGATTTTTTCTTGCCCCATCCAGCCAAAGCCATCGATCAAAGCAGCCACCAACAGCTGCGCGATCAATATGGTGGAGATGGCTACGGTGGGGCTCAGGCTGCCAATAGACAGCATGACTGTTACGGTGATCACAAGACCCAATGCGCCGCTAAGCAAGTACCCCTTGGGCACGACGGCGAGATTTGTTATGTTGCCTTTGCCAAAAAGCCACCACACCACCAGCGACAGCAACAGCGCCGTGCCTTGGGTGTAAGCATTTGCCTCCCATAGCCCAATACGCTCTTGCAAACGTGTATTCATAACTCCTTGTACGCTCATGGTCGCACCGGCTATCGCAGCCAGCAAAAATCCCAGCACAAAAATCGCCTCCCTGCGCTGTAGTATGCGCAAAGAGGCGATTTTTCTATTCTTCAAAAAAGGCTTGCGGCGGCTCCGGTTGTTCCTCTACACCGCTGCGGGCAGCCAATGCCAGCATCCGCTCGTGGATGTGCTGCATATCCTCATCCACTTCCGCGATGCGCTGGGCTGCATCGAACAATTCCCGATTCAGATCTTCCGGCACTTGAAACTGCACCTTGTAGCGAATGCGGTGTTCCAAGCTCGCCCAAAAATCCATTGCGATGGTACGGATCTGTACTTCCACAGGCAGGTACTGCTTACCGGTGGAGAAAAAAACGGGGATCTCCACGATCAAATGCAGGCTTCGATAGCCGTTGGGTTTGGGGTCTTTGATATAGTCCCTTGTGCGCAAAAGGCGAATGTCGTCCTGCCCGGTGAGCAGCTTGGCGATGGTGAAAACATCCTCGCGGTAGGCACATACCACACGGATGCCCGCGATATCCTTCAGCTCCCGCACAGCGTTTTCCGGCGTTAAGGCAAACCCTTTGCGCATTAGTTTTTGGGCAATGCTTGCCGGGGCTTTGATACGGCTTTCCATATGATGGATCGGGTTGCGGGAATAGCGCATCCGAAACTCTTCATTCAGGATGTCCAGCTTTGTCTTTACCTCGGTAAGGGCAGCTTGGTAACGGCAGCGAAGGTCTTCAAAGCCGCGCACCAACCCCTCCATCTCAGCAGGCCATTGAGGGCTGTGTTGCATACGATTTTTCCCTCCTTTCGGGCGATGAAACGCCCTTTCTATTCTACCGTTTTTTTCATCAGCCGTCAAACCGCAGGTATGCCCACTGCACGGGCTTGGCAAACTCTATAGGAAAGGCGGTGGACAGTATGCAGTGGCTTGGCCTGCTATTATGGGGCGTGTTGGCCCGCTATGGCGCTGCACCCGAAAGGCGGCGTATAACAGCTGGCGTTTTGGCAGCGGGGCTGGTGGTATCCATGGGGTGTCAAATGCGGCTTCTATGGCTGGATGGCAACCTGAACCTGACAACGGGGCTGCCGCTGCACCTTTGCGGTATGATGGCTGTCTTGTGCGTTTTCCTTTGCCTGCATACATGGCTGAATGGCTACCACTTACTGCTGCTTTTGGGTGTGCCCGGTGCTTTTTTGGCGTTGCTGTTTCCGGCAGTATCCGACTGCTCCCATCCCCTGCTGATGAAGCTTTCGTTCCTTCGTCTGCATGCGCTGATCCTGGCGGTGGCACTGTTCTTGTGGGTACAGAAAAAACCGTTGCCGCAGGATGCCCGCAAAGCGTTTCTCCTTGGCAACGGTTTTCTGTTATTGGCTGCCTGTACCAACAGTTTGCTGGGCAGCAACTACCTGTTCCTGCGGGCGGCCCCCTCCGGTACGCCGCTGGCGGCGCTCATCAGGCCGGGGTACGACGTATACATTGCTTCGCTGGAACTTTTGTGCATGCTGCTGATGCGCTTTCTGTGCGGCGGCTACCGTTATTTAAGAAAATAGGTGAGCATATAGCCCTGAACTCCATTGTAATTGACCTTGCACCATTCGGAGCCTGCGGACAGGATCGTTACCCGGCTGCCATGGGGTACCCGCAGCAAAACAGGAGCGGTAAGGCTCTGGCTCTGGCGCAGGTTTACATAGGTACCGCTGGGATGCACCACCGTGCGGGTGGTGGTGGCAGGCGTATTGTACAGAGTGATGTACTTGGTCATTACATAACCGCTGACACCGGTCTCCTTTACCGTAACGGCGCACCATTCGGAACCATGCTCATCCACCCAAAGCTCCTCGCCATTATACAGTTTGCGAAGCACTGCGGATGCTGTTGTGGGGAACTGACGCAAATTCAATGCCTGCGTTGCTCTGGGGTTGCTGACCACCGCATAGCAATCGCCGGTGACACCGCCGCCGCTGGCAGCGGACTGATCCCGTGCGGTCTTCAAGCCCTCGGAAAGAAAGTCGCTGCTCATAAAGCCGGTAACACCATTTACAGAGACCCGCCACCAATCGTCTCCCTTGGCAAGCACCATTACATAGCTGTCACCGGGGAACTGGCGCACAACGCCGTATTCTTTGCCGGGGCCTGCACGCAGGTTCATAGCAGAATTGTTGGGCGTTTTGATGGTGGCGACCTCGCTGCTGCCAATCATGTTACGAACAGAAACAAACTCGCAGCGCACATAGCCTATCTGACCATTGATCTGCACGCAATACCAGCCGTTCTGTTCCCCCAGCACCAACAGCGGCGTGCCGTTGTAGAAAATACCCAGCACTCTGGCGTTGTAGCTGGGAGCTTCACGGAAGTTGAGGAATGCGCCGCCATTGGCATTGTTGACGATGGCGATGCGAAGCTGCTGGTTCGTGCTTCCATCCACGTTGATATAATTCTTGCTCATATAGCCAGAGTTGCCATCCGGGGTGACCACCTGATAGAAATTATTCTGGCTGCCGATGATCGCTACCCAAGTGCCGCCGGGATAAGCCCCCAGCCATTGGCTGGAAGAACTGCCTGCGGAACGCAGATTGAGAGAGTTGGTACCTGTCACCACGCCAAAATCGGCTGCAAGGGCGCTGCCGGTGAGCACCAATGCAAGAATGAAGGCTACCACAGCCACGCTCCATTTTTTCTTTCCAAAGGCTGTTTTCATTGCGACGTCCTCCTTGGTATTTGCTCTGTTACTTATGTAACGAAACGAGCGGGGTAAATCTTCCCCTGTTGCGATCTTTTTTTCTTTTACACAAAGCAGAGGATGCGGCTTACTTCTTGTGGTACTTTTCCAGCTGTACCGCCCGCTCCACCGCTTGCACGCAAGCCTCGGACAGATCCGGCTTCTGCTGAGCGCTGCCAAAGCACACATGCAGGAAAAACTCGTGGGTGCCATTGTTGCCCGTCACGGGGCTATGGGTCACGTTTTCCACCCATGTGTTGGGCTGGGCGTTCAATTCATCGATCAATCGCCTTAGCAGCGGCAGATACGCATCCTGCGCGATCTCGCCAGTGCGGCGGGCGTTGGCATCGTCGATCTCGAACAAAGGCTTCACAAGGCACATCAACTCGCCCTCAGCGTGCATGATCTCCCGAAACTGCGGCACCGCCTTTACCAGCGACAAGTAGCTCAGATCAACGCTGCCCAGATCGGGCTTCGGGTCTAATGCAAGCAGCTTTTCATCGCCAATATTGGTTTTTTCCAGATTGACGATGGTGCTGTCCTGCATCAGGCTGCCTGCTAATTGACCAAAGCCGACCTCCACTGCATACACAAGCCCTGCCCCGTGCTGCCGCAGGCAATCGGTAAAGCCGCCGGTGCATGCACCGGCATCGATGCAAATGCGCCCGGTCACATCAATGCCAAAGTCGGCAATGGCTCCTTCCAGCTTATAGCCGCCCTTGCCCACGTATTTGTCATTCAGCCCTTTCACATTCATGGGCAGATCCAGCGGGACCATCTGCCCGCCGGTGCGTACAGGCGTTGCACCGCAGGTGACTGCACCGCTCATCAAGTAAGGCAATGCGGCTTCCTTGCTTTCGAAAATGCCTTCTTTCAGCAGCCGTTCCATGGCAGTGGTTTTCTTTACCATACGTTCTCCGCCTCCGGCAGACCAAACCATGCGAGGGCTCTTTCGATGTGCTTATCCCAAAAATCCCATGTATGGGCACCGGGCTCGGTAAAGTACTCGATGCTTAGTTTCTTGCCGAAATTTTTAACAAAGCTGTTGTTGCTTTCGTAGAGGAAGTCCTCCGTGCCGCAGGCCACATAAATGCGGGGGGCTTTCTCCGGGGTCTTGATGAGGCGGCGGGCCAGACGAGCCAGATTGTTATCGCTGTTTTTCATGGCCTTTTCACTGCCGAAAACGGTATCCAATTCCCGTAGGAAGTCATCGCTGCGGGTGGTGTCCTGCCAATGCTTTTCCATCTCCAATGCGCCGGAGAAGCTGGCCACAGCCGCATAGCGGTCGGGGCAACGCAAACCAAGTTTCATTGCGCCATAGCCGCCCATGGACAGACCCGCTGCAAAACGATCTTCCCGCGCGCTGCTAATGGGGAAATACTGCTCCATAACAGCCGGCAGTTCTTCGGATACAAAAGTAAAGTACTTGGCACCCTGCGCCATATCGGTATAGAAGGAACGGTTTACCGCAGGCATAACGATCGCCGCCCGATACTTGCGGGCATAAAACTCCAATCGGGTCTGACGCATCCACATGGTGTGGTCGTCGCTCAGACCATGCAGCAGATAGAGGCAGGGCAGCTTGGTCTGCTTTTGCTGCATTACTTCAACAGGGGGCATCAACACAAAAACGGATACCTGTACGCCCAGCGCATCGGAGAAATAATGAAAATCGGTAAACGTCATAACAGTACACCTCTCTTTGGTAATGATACCGTGCAAATTGCAGTAGTTTATCTTAGCATATTTTTTGACAACAGACAAGCAAACACAACAAAAGAAAAAGGTTCTTTCACAACAGGAAAGAACCACAATAGGATCGACCGAACAGGAACAGCCAACATCGCTGTTATCGCTGAAGCAGCCATACCCCTGCATTCAGATACCCGGCAAACAAAAGCCAAAGCACATACGGTACCATCAGATACCCAGCCTTACGGTCGGTCTGGCCAAAGCGCAGCATGGTAACCACAGCCAGTGCCAGCAGCACACAAAGCCAGCAAAACGCTGCTGCATACAACCCCCAGCGAAAAAACAACGGGCTCCATAGAGCGTTGGCCGCAAGCTGCGCACCAAACCATAGAAGGGAATGGTCGATCTTCCGCCTCGGTGCATCGGAGCGCCAAACCACATAAGCTGCATAGCCCATCAACAGATAGAGAAACGTCCACACTACCGGAAATACCCAGCCTGGCGGTGTAAACGGCGGCTGAGGTACCGTCTCAAAGCGGCGCATTCCCTCCATAGAAAACAAAGCCGACAAAAGCCCGGCTCCCACCGGAATAGACAGGCAAAGGATCAGCCAGCTCCACTGTGTTCGTTCCTGCACTCGCTTGTACACAAGATCATCCTTCCTATTGCTTTGGTTATGCAATAAGTAGAATGCCCACCACCCGTGTTTTTATGCCACACCACAACAGGTGTTTTTTGTATTTGCAAGTGTTTTTATGGTGTTTTTAACAGATTCAACCATAGCAAAACTTGCATTTGCATACCATTTACTGTATAATATATCCAATCTATCAAACAGATGGAAGGAGCGTTTGCGGTGAAGACCTATTGCGGTATATTAAAGAAACTGCGGGAACAGCACAACCTGAAGCAAGCGGATGTCGCTAACGTTCTGAAAACCACGCAGCAGGTATATTCCCGCTACGAAAACGGCATCAATGCCCTGCCCATCCACCACCTGATCGCCCTGTGCCAGTATTACAGCGTTAGCGCCGATTATGTGCTGGGGCTTAGCACGCAAAGCCAGCCCCACCCGTCCCGTTCCTCATCCAACCCCTAAAGGTGAAATACTGCCAAATACAAACCGGCTGCCGATGGAATTTTCCAAAGGCAGCCGTTCTTTTATTTTGATCCTGTTTCCAAAACCAGCGCTGCCGCCTCTGTGAGAGACCCGCACACAGGCACACCAGCTTCTTCGAGGGTTTGCTTGCTTTGGTGCCCGCGAGCCACCAAAATACATTGCGTGCCCATGGCCGCGGCCACCTCGGCATCGTGCAGTGTATCCCCGATCATTACACAATGCTGCGCCGGGCTGCCGCAGCGTTCCAAGTAGGAAAGCCCAATGGCTTCCTTGCTGCGGGCATAGATATCCGAAAGCCCCAGCAATTCTTGAAAACAGCCATCAAGTTCAGGATAATAGCTCAGTTGGGTCTGCAAAATATCCAGCTTGCTGGCAGAGAGCACCACCTGGGTGAGCCCCTTTGCGCAAAACAGCTTGATGGTAGCGGCAGCATCGGCGTGCAGCGGGATCTGCCTGCTGCCGCGAACGTATTCATCCATCCATGCATGAGCTACTTGATGAAAGTTTGCATCCGTTACGCCCGCAAGCTCGTAATAGCGCTTTACCGGAAATGTAAACTGGCTGTAATATACATCCAAGCTGTCGATCCCGGGCAAACCAAACTGAGGAAACACTTTGTTGCGCACATTGATGGCGTATTGCAGATCGTCCAAAAGGGTCCCATTCCAATCCCAAAACACCTGCTGGATGGGGTGTTTGATAAGTAGCTGCATCTCTTTCACCCTGCTTTTATGAAAATAACCGCTGCCAAAAACCTACGGCAGCACCTGTTGATTCTAACACAGGTATGCGGAGCTTGACAATCTGCTTGGCGTCATCAAAAGCTACTGTGCCCCGCGTTTTATGACAGCTTTGCAGTTTTCTGATAATTTATGAAGAAAAAGTGTTGACATTCTTCCCGAAAAGTGTATAATACTTTTTGCTGGTTGAAACAGCGTATGCACCATTAGCTCAGTTGGTAGAGCACCTGACTCTTAATCAGGGTGTCCAGGGTTCGAGTCCCTGATGGTGTACCAAAGCCCATGAAACGAAAGTTTCATGGGCTTTTTTGTATCATCGGACGAATGCATCAACTGCTTTAGCAAAACCACCAAGCGAACCACCAACCGCACATCGTTACTTTTTTGCAATAGAATGTCATTTCTTTTTAGCGCCACGTATCGTATTGCTGAAAGAAATGACTTTTTGCTTATCCAGTTCATTACGAAATAGCAATGGTTCTGAACAGATATTAAGAATTCCTAAAATACAGCCATATTTTTTGAACACATCATACAAAAATGCTATAATCTTTATGCTCAGAGGAAAATTCCTCCATTTTGGAATGCCTCTGTGTTTCTCTTTTCACCTCAAAACGGGGCAGCCCGATGTGATACTTCGGTTACCATGGAGGAAGCTATTTCATGAAGAATACCCGCTGTTTTCTAAGGCGCATCAGCGCATTTTTGTTGGCCCTGCTCTTGGCAGGGATGTTTTGCTCTGCCTATGCGGCAAGCGACCCTTTGAAGCCCGCCCCCATTCCTTACGAAAATGGCAACATCATTCTATCCAAGCAGGCAGAACGAGTGGGGCCTGAAGAATGGGTGGTAACCGTTACCGCCACTGTTGGCCATACGCCTGTACAAAAAAGAGAGGTAGAAGTCGTTTTTCTGCTGGACATCTCCAGTTCCATGAAGGAGAAAGCACATACCCATACCAATGAATGCCGCGGCAGCGGCAACAGTTACATCTGCGGCTATAATACCTGCACCCGTTTGGAAGTAGCCACCATCGCCGCCGAACGGCTCATCAGCAACTTGCCCCCAGAGGTAAAAGTAACACGGCTTACCTTTGACGGCGGTTTCAGTGCCCTGAAAGATAGCCAAACGTACTACGATGTAAAAATGGGCAGCGGCACCTATATGTATACCGGCATCGTGAAAACCTTTAACGGCTCTTATTTTTCCAAAGGCGACAGCAAGAAAATTTTCGTTATCCTTACAGACGGCGAATCTTCCAGCACCGATAAAACAAACAGCAAAGAAAGTGCGCTCTCCCTGTTGACGACCTTTAAGGATCCGAAGCAGACCGACGGTGCTGTGTTTACTGTTGGTTTTGACGTTAGCACTTCGGTACAGAACGAGCTGCGGGTGATTGCCGGCAACGGCGGCAATTTTCTCTATGCAGAGAATGCTTCCGACATGGAAGTGGCTTTTGAACAGATCGAATACTCCATTACCGCCATGTTGGAAGACCCTATGGGGGATAGTGTAGGCTTCGATAAAGATAACATCGTTTTTGACGACTCCGAGGGCAACGGCAGCATCTCTGCCGTGGGGGATACCATCTATTGGCACCCGTCCGGCGATAGCGTAGCCGACCAAGTTATTTCCTACTCTTACAATGTAGCACTTAACGAAAACGCTGATTATACGCCCGGTCAAAAGGAAGGCGTTCCCCTCAACGCCCCCACCTATTTCAAATATGGTGTTAACGACGGCGATGCATCGCAAATGAAAAGCGCGGCCTTCCCCATCCCTCATGCCAGCTACGGTGTAGCGACTTTACAGGCTAACTGGAAGTACCGCAACACTAATCTGCAAGCCGCTACCAGTACCGAAAAGTTGGTTACCGGCTACACAGCACCGGATCATGTGCAGGCCTTTAAGACCAATTACGATATCGTGCAGAATTTCCCGCAAACAGGCAAAAATTACTATCTTTACGAAAACACCACCGTATCCATCGACGGAACCACCTACACCGTTACCACGCAGGAAGCGCTGGATGCGCTGATCGACCCCAACCAGCCCCATGTTTACGTGGTCACCCACAACTATGTTCTAAAAGAAGCCTATGATGTAGTCTATCAATACACCGGTCAGGTACCCGCCGGTGCACCTGCGCTCGACGCTTTGAAAGCTGCCTATGCACCCAACAGCACCGTACCCGTGGATGCCACCGTGCCTGCTGTAACCTTGCCCGGCTACACCTTCTCCGGTTGGTCGGTGGCACAAGGCGGAGCCGTGATCGGGCAAGACGGCACCTTCGCCATGCCCGGCAACGATGTACTTCTCCAAGGCAGCTGGATCGCCGGCCATCGGCTGTATGTGAAGCATGTGTTCTCCGATGGTTCTGGGCATGATGGTTTCCAAGCCGAATACCAGCTTTACAGCGATACCTATTACCAGCCCGACGACAGTTGGAGCGTGACCCCGCCCACTGCGCCCGAAGGCTATCAGTATGTGGCAGCGGAAAGCGGCGAAGCTGCTTCCTCCACCAATGATGCCATTGCAAAACCCGGCGTGGTCAGCGGCGAAAGCTTCGGCACCAAAGACCGCTACATCATTCTGACCTATCAGCCCCTCGAGCGAGCCACCGCTACCGTCCATTTTGTGGATGCCGACGGCAATCCTTTGCAGACGGATGTGACCGATGAACAGTACGTCGGCACCCATTACAATGTGTCTTCTGCCCTCAGCGTGGACAGCATTACCATAAACGGCGTGATCTACGACTTTGCAAGCCATAACGCCGCCGATGCTGACTATGCGGCCGCCATGCCCGAAGGCGGCGTGGAGATCACCCGCGTGTATGCAGAGCGCGGCAAGGCTACCGCTACCGTCCATTTTAAGGATGCCAACGGCACCTCTTTGCAGGATGCTATGACCGACGAGCAGTACATCGGTATCGATTACAATGTTTCGTCTGCCCTCAATGTGGATACCATCAACGTAAACGGTGTGATCTACGACTTTGTAGGCCATAATGCCGCCGATGCTGACTATGCGGCCGCCATGCCCGAAGGCGGCGTGGACATCACCCGTGTGTATGCAGAGCGCGGCAAGGGCATCGCCACCGTCCATTTTGTGGATGCCAACGGCACCTCTTTGCAGGATGCTATGACCGACGAGCAGTACATCGGTATCGATTACAATGTTTCGTCTGCCCTCAGCGTGGATACCATCAACGTAAACGGTGTGATCTATGACTTTGTAAGCCATAACGCCGCCGATGCAGACTATGCGGCCGCCATGCCCGAAGGCGGGGTGGAGATCACCCGTGTGTATGCAGAGCGTGGCAAGGGCATTGCCACCGTCCATTTTGTGGATGAACAAGGCAATACGCTCTTGGATGATCTGCTTGATACCCAATACATCGGCACGACCTACGATGTAACGGATGCGCTTTCTATTCAAACCATTACAGCGAACAACAAACAATACATCTATGCCAGCCATACCCTTGGCACGGCTTCTACTCCCGCCTCCGATGCAGACTATACATCTGCTATGCCGGCCGGCGGCGTAGAGATCACCCGTGTGTATAACACATCCGTTTTCTACTACCAGACCTTGCACGAGTACAAGCTGTACGATGCCAAGGGAACATTGGTGTATTCAGGCTCAGAACTTTTCCCTGTTATGAGCACCACCAACCTCGACCAAACAATGGAGCCCCCGCTCATCTACACCCACAACGGCAAGGTATACAACCTCACCAGTGAAGCGACCCAGACGGCCAACCTGCTGGGCACCACGCCGGAAATGCCCTATGTATTCGTTAACCAGTACGTGTTGCGTCTGCCTGCGGTATACGACGGGCCGCCTCAAACAGGCGACACTGGTTATACGCTCTGGCTTGGTTTGATGCTGTCTGCTGCAATGGGGCTGGGGCTACTCCTGCCCCGCCGCCGCAAAGGCTGATTTTTCGACTCAAACTTATATCCTTTAAGCCCCTTGAGGCGTTTCAAGGGGCTTTCATTTACGTTTTTGCTCTATTTTTCAAAAAAGGTATTGACTTTGTATCGAAAAGGTGTATAATAACTTTTGCTGATTGAAACGCAGCATGCACCATTAGCTCAGTTGGTAGAGCACCTGACTCTTAATCAGGGTGTCCAGGGTTCGAGTCCCTGATGGTGTACCAAAGCAAAGCCCGTGAAGCGATTCACGGGCTTTGTTGTATCCACAAACATTCGGGATGTCTTTGCCCTTTCCACACCCGCCTGTTTATGGTATGATAACAGCGGTTCCGATCATTTGCTCAGGGAGGTCTTTTCCATGTCTCTTCTCTACTGGCTGCAATCCATCCGCACCCCTGCGCTGGATGCGTTTTTCGCCCTCATCACCCGCCTTGGCGAGGAAACCATCCTGATGGTGGTGGGGATGTTTCTGCTCTGGTGTGTCAACAAAAAGTGGGGCTACCGTTTCTTTCTGGTGGGCATGGTGGGCACCACTGCCAACCAGTTGCTCAAAGCAATTTTCCTGATCCCCCGCCCTTGGGTGCTGGATCCTGAGTTTCCCATTGTGGAATCCGCACGTGCTGCTGCCACCGGCTACTCCTTCCCCAGCGGACACACCCAAACCGCTGCTGGTGTATTTGGCACGCTGGCAGTATGGCTGCGCAAGCGCTGGATCGCCATCCTCTGTGCTGTTATGACCCTGCTGGTAGGCTTCAGCCGCATGTATCTGGGCGTACATACGCCGCTGGATGTGGGCGTTTCACTGGCAACCGGTCTGATCATCGTGGTTGGGCTGAATTGGCTGATGGATCGCTACGAAAACAGCCCCAAGGCCACGCTGACCATCCTGCTGGCTGCACTGGCTTTTGCGCTGGTGCTGGTGCTGTATGTGTATTTCGCCCCCGCGCGGGAAGCCAACAACCCCGACTTTGATGCTCATGGTCGTAAGGCTGCATGGCAGTGCTTCGGTACCATGGCAGGTTTGGTGGTGGGCTGGCTGGTGGATACCCATCATATTCGCTACGAGACCAAGGCCGTCTGGTGGGCACAGTTGCTGAAAGTAGCCATCGGTGCAGCTTTGGTGATGGGCGTTCGTCTCGGCATGAAACCCGTTTTGCAGGCCATCTTTGGCGATGCACAGTTTGCCAACGGCATCCGCTATTTCCTGATGGCGATCATGGCCAGCGTTGTCTGGCCCATGAGTTTTGGCTTCTTTAGCAAGCTGGGCCGTAAAGCGCAGGCTGTGGAGGAAAAACAGTAATGCAGCCAGAAATTCGTATTCTTTTCGTGTGCCTAGGCAACATTTGCCGTAGCCCCATGGCTGAGTTTGTTTTTAAAGATATGCTGGAAAAGCGCGGTTTGAGCCACCGCTGCCATGTGGAATCCGCCGCCACCAGCAGCGAGGAACTGGGCAACCCGGTGCACCCCGGCACCCGGCGGGTGCTCAGCGAGCATGGCATCTCCTGTAAGGGCAAAACCGCCCGCCGCATGGACGCGCAGGATTACCACGATTTCGACTATCTCATCGGCATGGACAGCGGCAACATCCGCTCCATCCACCGCATCTGCGGCGGTGACCCGGAGGGCAAGATCCACAAGCTGCTGTCGTTCTG
>JAZSRK010000155.1:0-18377 GCA_045538465.1 Candidatus Limiplasma sp.
CCAGTGGCTGGACGAGCTGCGTGCAAGGGCTGACATCGTATCCATCGTCGGCTCCTATGTAACGCTGAAGAAGAACGGGCATAGATACGTAGGTCTGTGCCCGTTTCACAACGAAAAGTCACCATCCTTCCATGTGGATGAGCAAAAGCAGCTCTACCACTGCTTCGGCTGCAAGGCCGGCGGCAGTGTGATCCAGTTTGTAATGGAGATGGAGCACCTTTCCTTTCCCGAGGCGGTGGCCCATCTGGCGGATCAGCTGCACATGCCCCTTCCTGAAATGGAGCATGATCCTGCCTACGAGCAGCGGCGTTCCCTCAAGGAGCGCATCTTTCTTGCCAACAAAGCCGCCGCAAGGCTGTACCATCAGCACCTGTGGCAGCCGGAAGGCAAAAGTATCCTTGACTATCTCAAAGGCCGGGGCCTCAGCGATGGCGTGATCCGCCGCTTTGGCATCGGCGCAGCCCCGGAACGCCCCACCATCTGCAAGACCCTGATGGACGAGGGCTTTACCGAGGAGGAACTGCGGCAGGCGGGTCTGTTGCTCACCCGGGAAGGGCGCAGCTTCGATATGTTCCGCAACCGTGCCATGTTCCCCATCATAGACGCCTACGGCAATGTGCTCGGCTTTGGCGGCCGAGCCATGGGCGATGCCAAACCCAAGTACCTCAACACCTCCGACACCCCTGCTTTTAACAAGCGTTTAGGCGTGTTTGCAGCCAACCTGCTGCGAAAAGCACGCAGCCTGAAACGGGTGATACTGGTGGAAGGGTACATGGATGTGGTCTCCCTGAGCCAGTATGGTATAGAAGGCGTTGCCGCCACCCTTGGCACCGCCCTGACCCCTGAGCAAGCCCGCTTGCTCAACCGTTTTGCCCCGCAGGTCTACTTGGCCTACGATGGCGACAGCGCCGGTCAGAACGCCATTCTCCGAGGGTTGGATGTATTGGAGGAGGCAAACGTGCCCGCCCGTGTGCTGGTATTCCCCGATGGGCTTGACCCGGACGAGTTTATCCGTCAGAAAGGCGTAGAGGCCTTTCAGCAGCTAAAGCCCCTATCGGCGGTGCATTACCGCATGCTGCGGGAAAAAGACAAGTATGATATGTCCACCGAAGAAGGACGTGTGCAGTACGCCAAGGCCTGCGCCGCCTTCCTTGGCAAGGTGCAGGAGCCGGTGGAGCTGGACAGCTACCTGAAACAGCTTGCCCTTGAAACCGGCATCGAAAAGCCTGTGCTCATGGAGCAGATCGGTCTGAAAACATCCCAACGGACGCAGACCATCGCCCCCAAGGAGACCTTTGCCCGCAAGGTGCGTAAGGATCCACCTGTGGATTGGACAGCCCGAACTCTGCTGGCCGCTCTGGCCACCGGTCGGTTGCCCAAAAACATTGTTACCCCCGAGGAATTTGAGGACGAGCACCTGCGCAGCCTATGCGAAGCGCTGCTTGGCGGGGAAAGCCCCGCATCGCTCATGGAGCAGCAACCCGACGACCAAAGCCGTGCACTGCTCAGCGATATTCTGTCCATCGATACCCAGTTGGATGACGAAGGCTTGCGCCGCATGGCAAGCGATTGTCTTGTAAAGCTGCGCCGTCAACGGCTGGAAAACGAACTCGACAGGCTTCAAGCCTCGTTGCCGACCCTACCCGAGGAAGAACGCATGCGGGAGACCCAGCGTGCTTACCTCCTGACCAAACAATTGCAGGACTTGCTGTAACCCCCGTGTACAACAAAAGGAGTGAGACGGTTGAGTGCAAATCAGTCGCAGGAAGCGATCAAGCTGAAGCTCAACGAACTTTACGAGGATGCCAAGCAGAAAGGCACCATCACCAAGGATGAAGTAGCCACCCAGCTGATGGAGCTGGAGATCGATGCCGAGCAGATGAACAAGGTGTTTGAAACCTTGGAACGCCTCGGCATCGATGTGGTGAACGAGTTTGACCCGGTTCCCGCTGAGGAGCTGGTGGAGCCGGAGCAGATCGACCTGAGCGTGCCCGAAGGCATCAGCGTGGACGACCCCGTTCGCATGTACCTGAAGGAGATCGGCAAGGTGCCCCTGCTGACCGCCGAGGAAGAGATCGACATTGCCAAGCGCATGGAAGAAGGCGACGAGGATGCCAAGCAAAAGCTGACCGAAGCCAACCTGCGTCTGGTGGTCTCCATTGCCAAGCGCTATGTGGGCCGCGGCATGCTCTTTCTCGACCTGATCCAAGAGGGCAATCTGGGTCTGATCAAAGCGGTGGACAAGTTTGATTACCGCAAGGGCTACAAGTTCTCCACCTACGCTACTTGGTGGATCCGTCAGGCCATCACCCGCGCCATTGCAGATCAGGCTCGTACCATCCGTATCCCTGTGCACATGGTGGAGACCATCAACAAGCTCATCCGCATTTCCCGCCAGCTTTTGCAGGAATACGGCCGTGAGCCCACCCCCGACGAGATCGCCAAGGTGATGAATATCTCCGAAAGCAAGGTGCGGGAGATCATCAAGATCGCACAGGAGCCCGTTTCTCTGGAGACCCCCATCGGCGAGGAAGAAGATAGCCATCTGGGCGACTTTATTCCCGATGACGATGCCCCCGCTCCCGCCGAGGCCGCCAGCTTTACCCTGATGAAGGAACAGCTCTTAGACGTGCTGGACACCCTGACCCCCCGTGAGGAAAAGGTGCTCCGTCTGCGCTTTGGTCTGGATGACGGTCACCAGCGCACGCTGGAAGAAGTAGGCCGGGTGTTCAAGGTGACCCGTGAGCGCATCCGTCAGATCGAGGCCAAGGCTCTGCGTAAGCTGCGCCATCCCAGCCGTTCCAAGAAGCTGAAGGATTATCTGGATTGATGGACAAGCAAGTTCGTACCCAACGGGCGCCGCTTTTGGATGACCGGCTGGAAGCTGCCCTGTGCATGGCGCAGCCCTGCCGCATCTGTGCCGACATCGGCGCCGACCATGGCAAACTGAGCGCCGCCCTTCTGTGCCGCGGGCTTTGCCAGCATGTGCTGGTAAGCGACATCAGCGATAAGGCGCTGGACAAGTCCCGGGTGCTGCTGGGCGGTCTGAACCTTGAGGAGCAGGTCACGTTTTCTGTAGCGGACGGGCTGGACGGTGTACGCCTGATGAAAGAGCCGCCGGATACCTGCTTTATTCTGGGCATGGGCGGCGAGACCATGGCGCATATTCTGGAAGATGGCCAGCAGCTTTTGCAAGGCGCTTCCCTCATCCTCAGCCCTCAGACCGATATTCCGCTGGTGCGGGCCACGCTGGTCAGCATTGGCTACCGCATCCGCCGGGAGCAGATCATTCCCTGCGGCAAGCGGCATTATGTGCTGATGCGGGCCGAGCCTGCTTTGCCCGGCGAGAGACCCTATACCCCCGAGGAACTGATCCTTGGCCCGGTGCTGATGAAGGAACGCCCCGCTGCATGGGAGGCGTACCTACGCCGGGAGGAACAATACGCGAAAACTGCCGTTACGGCAATGGAAAAAGCCTCCACAGATAAGGATTCTGAGCGGCTCGTGCATTTTCACGGGACGCTTTCCCTTGTTCAGGAAGCGTTGCGCAGCTACGAGAAGGAGTAAGCCATGAAGCAACCCACTGTAGGTGATGTCTATACTTGGCTGGATAGCATTGCCCCCTTTGAAACCGCCGAGGGCTTTGATAATGTGGGCTTGCTCATCGGCGATTCCGCCGCCCCGGTATCCAAGGCGATCTTTACGCTGGATCTGAGCGAAAAGACCGTGGATGAAGCCATCGCCTTCGGGGCAGAGCTGATCATTACCCACCATCCTATCATTTTTTCGCCCCTGCGCCGCATAAACTATGCTACCCCCTTTGGACGCATGCTGCTTAAGCTGACAGGGGCAGGCATCAGCGTTATCTCCGCCCATACCAACTGGGACAAAGCCCCCATGGGCGTGGGCGATACGCTGGCCAAGCTGCTGGGGCTTACCAGCGTTACTCCGCTGGATGATTATGTTCGCCTCGGTCAGCTGGAAACCCCTATGACCGCCAGCGCTTTTGCCGCATTCGTCGCTCAGCGGCTGGAAATGGTTCCCCGCTGGTACGGCACTGAGGACAAGCTGCTGACCAAGGTAGCCGTTGCAGGCGGCTCCTACGGCGAAGGCTACCAGCTGGCGCTGGACGCCGGTGCAGATGCTTTTTTGACCGGCGAGATCAAGCACCACGAAATTCTGGATGCCGTGGCGCAAGGCCTCATCGTTTTCGATGGCGGCCACCATGCCACCGAGCACCCTGCCATGCCCACACTGCAAGCGCTTTTTGCCGATGCTTGCAAACAAAACGGCTGGCAGATCGAGACCCGTCTTTCCATGGCCCCGCCTTTTGCGGGCGCTACCCATATGTGACCGTCCCCCATGGACTGTGCAGTTCTTCTGTACCTCCTGAGGGGACAAGCAAGGAGGAACTCATCATGACCCAAACCGAACTCTTGTTGCAGTACCAGCAGGCCGATATGGCGGCAGATGCGTTTGAGAACCAGATCAAGCGCAACCCCAACCGCCTCGCCCTGAAGAAGAACCGGGAATTTTTGGTGGAGCAGCAAAACGCCGCCAAGAAGCTGGAAGGCGAAGTGGCTCAACTGACCGACCGTGTGGAAACCATCAAGCTGGCTATCGTTCGTTTGGAAGAACAGCTGACCCAAATGGTAAAGCGCATGGAGGAAGCTCCGCCAGCCGATTTGAACAAAGCGCAGGAAGCCGCCAAGGATGCCCAGAAGCTGCTGGGCGATCTGGAGGATTACGAGAAGGAAATGCGCAAGATCCAGAAGGATGCCGCCGAGCGGGAAAAGCTGGAGAAGGACATCCGCATGAAGTTTGCCAAGGCCAAGACCGAGTATGACAAGCAAAAGGTGGAATACGAGGCCGAGTCCAAGGAGCTGATGAAGGAGCTGGAGCAAAAGCGCAAAGAAGCGGAAGAAAAGACCGCCGGTCTGGAGCCTGCGCTTCTGGAAAAATACCGTGCCATCAAGCTGCATTGCACGCCGCCGGTGGCTAAGCTGTATTCCGGCCAGTGCACCGGCTGCAATATGAGCTTGCCGCAGGCCACACTGCGTAAAATGAAAAACGATAGCGGCATCATCGAATGTGAGAATTGCGGCCGCATGCTGATTCAAATGTAATAGAAAAGCGGCGGGGAATATCCTGTTGCTTAGGTTGTCAAAACGAGTGGGGTGCAGGGGCGTCACGCCCCTGCCGGGTGTGGGCAGAGCCCACAAACCCTACGCCGCAGCGTATAGGAGCAAGCATAGCGAGCGCCAAAGGCGCAAGATATGCGACTATTCTAAACACTATGGGTTTTACGGCAAGCTGGGCACCAGAGATACTGTTCCCGCCGCTTTTTGGTATCTTTCCCATCAATGGTAAAAGGGAGGTATCCCCATGAACATGGTACAAATCATCGAAAAGAAAAAGCTGGGACAAACCCTCACCGCCGAAGAGATCAACTTTTTTGTAGGCGGCGCAGCCACCGGCAGCGTGCCGGAATATCAGCTGGCTGCCCTGCTGATGGCCATCCGTCTCAACGGCATGAACCGGGAGGAAACCAAGCTGCTCACCCTGTCCATGACCCACTCCGGCGATGTGGTCGATCTGGATGCCATCCCCGGCATTCCCGTGGACAAGCACTCCACCGGCGGCGTGGGCGATACCACCACGCTGGTGCTGGCTCCGCTGGTGGCTGCCTGCGGCGTGCCCGTGGCCAAGATGAGCGGACGCGGCTTAGGCCACACCGGCGGCACGTTGGATAAGCTGGAAAGCATCGAAGGTTTCAGCGTGAACCTTACCGAGGAAGCCTTCCTTGAACAGGTGCGCAATGTGGGCGTGGCAGTCATCGGACAAACCGCCAATCTGGCCCCTGCCGATAAAACCCTCTATGCCCTGCGGGATGTTACTTCCACCGTGGATAGCCTGCCTTTGATCGCTTCCAGCATCGTATCCAAAAAGCTGGCCAGCGGCGCCAAGGGCATTGTGCTGGACGTGAAAACCGGTGCAGGCGCCCTGATGCAAACCACCGAGGACAGCATTGCTCTGGCCCAGACCATGGTGCGCATCGGCTGCGATGCAGGCCGCAACATGGTGGCGCTGGTCACCGATATGGGCGAGCCTCTGGGCAGCCATGTGGGCAATGCGCTGGAAGTGAAGGAAGCCATTGATGTGCTGGCTGGTCGCACCACCGGGCCGCTTTTGACCGTTGCCTTGGAGCTGGGTGCCCGCATGCTGGTGTTAGGCGGCGCTGCCAAGGATGTGCCCGAGGGCAAAGCCAAGATGGAAGATGCCCTGCACAGCGGCCGCGGCCTTGCCAAGCTGAAGGAAATGATCACCGCCCAAGGTGGCGACCCTGCTTGCTGCGACGATGTATCCGCCCTGCCCACCGCCCCGGTGATCGTGCCCTGCCCCGCCACGGAAAGCGGCTATATCGCCAGCATGGATACTGTTGGTCTGGGCAACGCCGCCCAGCTGATGGGCGCAGGCCGCCGCACCAAGGAAGATGTGATCGATCCCGCCGTGGGCTATGTGATGCATGTGCGCATCGGCGACCAGATCGCCGCCGGGGAAGCCTTGGCCACCGTTCATGCCCGGGATGAGCAGAGCGCGAAAGAAGCCATTGCCGCTATCCGCAGCTGCATTCGCCTGAGCGATACCCCTGCGGAGCCCTGCAAGCTGATCCACGCCTTTGTCAGCAGCGAAAACGTGGAGCGCCTGTAATTTCCTGTGCCTTAGCGGGTCAGACAGATCCGCACGCAACATACAAAAGGGAGGTTATCCCATGCCATTCTCCGTCAACGATACCTTTATCTATCTGGTGTCCGCTGCCGTCATACTGGTGGTGGTGGCGCAGTCCGTGTTCTTCTTGGTCAAAAGCGTGCAGCGTGCCAAGAAGATCGGCATCTCCATGTCCACGGTGCGCAAAACCATTCTGTCTTCCTGCCTGTTCACCATCGCCCCTGCGGTGAGCATCCTCATCGGCGTCATCACCCTGAGCAAGTTTCTGGGGCTGCCCTTCCCATGGCTGCGCCTGAGCATTCTGGGTGCCGTCACCTACGAATTGCCCGCCGCTACCATTGCTGCCGGTGCCATGGGTACCTCCGTTACCGAGACCATCACCGATCCCAAGGTATTCGCCACCATTGCCTGGACCATGACGCTGGGCATCGTGGCTGGCATCCTGCTGGTACTCTTCGGCCTCAAGAAGATCCAGAAGGGCATGAACTCCATCGGCGGTAAAGATACCCGCTGGCGGGATATCCTGATGGATGCCCTGTTCCTTGGCATGATCTCTGCCTTTGTGGGCATGCTGTTTGCGGACATCCGCTCCGGCCTCAGAGGCTTTATCCCGCTGGCAGTGGCGCTGGCTTCTGCCCTTTTGATGGCGATCTGCGGCCTTTTGATGAAGAAGTGCAAGATGAGCTGGCTGGAGCAATATGCACTGCCCATCAGCATGCTGGGCGCTATGGCGCTGAGCATTCCCATCAGCGCTTTGATGATGTAAGGAGGAACCAAAGATGAAGAACGATCAGAATACTCCTTACGAGGAGCAGCTTCACGTATATGGTCGCATCTGGGTGGGCATTGCCCTTTCTATGATGATCCTGGCTCCTGTTGCCATCTGTGTATATTACAACGCATGGCCGCCTATCACCGCCATTCTCAAGGCTCTTTTGGGCGTTGCCCCCATGTACTGGACGGTGGGTATCATTGAGGTATTCACCTATGTGCCCATGCTGGGTACCGGCGGCAGCTATCTGGGCTTCGTCACCGGCAACCTGACCAGCCTGAAGGTTCCCTGCGCCCTCAACGCCATGGAGGCCGCCAAAGTGAAGGCTGGTACCGAGGAAGGCGAGATCATTTCCACCATCGCTATCGCTACCAGCTCCATCGTTACGGTCATCGTCATCGCCATCGGCGTGTTTGCCCTCAGCTTTTTGGAGCCAGTGCTCAACTCCCCCACCCTCAAGCCCGCTTTTGACAACATCCTGCCCGCCCTCTTCGGCGGTCTGGGCGTGGTGTTCATCTCCAAGAATCCCAAGATCGCCGCCGCTCCCCTGCTGTTCATGATCCTGCTGTTCCTGATCGCCCCCGGCCTCAGCGGCAGCGTTAGCGTGCTGGTGCCCGTAGGCGTCATCATTGCCATCGTGGTAGCCCGCATCCTATACAAGAAGGGCTTGCTGGACAAGCCCGAAAACACGGAGGTGCCTGCGGAATGACCGTTCTTTGGATCGTTTTGTTGCTGCTGGCCGCCTTCGTTGCCGTGCTGGTGATCCGGGCGCTTTTGTTCAAGCCCGCATTCAAAGCCCCCGTGGCCAAAGCCGACTATCCCGTGGATGTGGATGCAGCCACCGCCCGTTTTCAGGATCTGATCCGCTTCCGCACCGTCTCCCACATGGATGCTTCCAAGGAAGATGCAGCGGAATTTACCAAGCTGCAAGCCTACCTTGAGACCGCCTACCCCGCCGTTACAGCCGCCTGCCCCCGGGAGATCATCGGTCGCCGGGGCATGCTGTACCGCTGGGCTGGCAAGGCTTCTGACAAGCCCTCCGTACTCATGGCGCACTACGATGTAGTGCCCGTGGAAGAAGCCGAATGGCAGGAGCCGCCCTTCTCCGGCACCATCAAGGATGGCGAGCTTTGGGGCCGTGGCACCTTGGATACCAAGGGCACCATGCACGGCGTGCTGGAGGCTGCCGAAATGCTGATCCAGCAAGGCTTTCAGCCAGAAAACGACGTATACTTCGCCTTTGGCGGCGATGAGGAGATCTTCGGCGGCGATGCCCCCGCCATCGTGGCAGAACTGCAAAGCCGCGGCATCCAGCCTGCCTTTGTACTGGATGAGGGCGGTGCCATCGTAGAGAACGTATTCCCCGGTGTCAAAAAGCCTGCCGCCGTCATCGGCATTGCGGAAAAAGGCGCCATTTGTGTGGATGTGACCGCCAAAGGCAAGGGCGGCCACGCCTCTGCACCGCCCACCAAGCAGGCTATGGGGCGTCTGGGGCGTGCCCTTCACCGCCTCGAAACCAAGCCCATGCCCTTTACCCTCACCAAGCCCGCCTTGGAAATGTTCGACGTGATGGGTCGGGAAAGCACCTTCTTCTTCAAGCTGATCTTTGCCAACCTTTGGTGCTTCGCCCCCGTGCTCAACCTCATTTGCAAGCTCAACGGCGGCGAGCTGAACGCCTTGGTGCGCACCACTTGCGCCCTTACCATGGCACAGGGTTCCAAAGCCTACAACGTGCTGCCTACCCAAGCCACCGCCGGTGTGAACCTGCGCCTCATCTGCGGTGATACCATCGAGGATTCCATGGCTCGCATGCAGAAGATCATCAGCGATGATTCTATCTCTCTGCAATTTGTCTCCGGCGAGAATCCCTCCCGCATCTCCCAAACCGGTGACGAGGCATGGAACCGTCTGGAAGAAGCCATTTCTGCTGCCTATCCCGGCGTTATCGTCTCCCCCTACCTGATGCTGGCCGGCAGCGACAGCCGCCACTACTCCAAGTTCTGCGACCACGTGTTCCGTTTCAGCGGTATGCCCCTCACCAAGGAGCAACGCGGGTTGATCCACAATGCTAATGAGCGTATTCCCGTAAGCCTTATCAAGGACACCGTCAGTTTCTTCGCTGCGGTATTGGAGCGGTGCTGACTGGGGGGGAGGACGGGCAGGGGCTCTGCCCCTGCACCCCGTGAAAAAGTAGTTCTCCGTCAACACAGAAAAAGAGTGCGGGGTCAACCGTGTTATTTACTATATTCATCGTCAGCTCAGCAATTATTCCTTTCAATTGGATTGTACATTATTCTATTCGCAACAACCTCTGCCATCTCTTTGACGCGTTGATGTGATGTGCCCCGCCTATCCGGCCGCTTGCATATAAGAATTTTCGTTTTTCCTACATTACCGGTCGCCGCAATAGTATTGCTTTCTGCATTTTCTGTATAGTTGCTTACAAAATCCTTAAATGATTTTAATCTTTTCCAACGTACAAACCATCCGGCCGTATCTGTAATAAAGACAACCGCGTCAGGATTATAGTGCTTGATGTATAGCTCCATCAAATCAACATAATCATTGATGCCCAGTTTAACCATTGCATTATCGGGGTGTGCATCGTCCATTGACTTTGGTTTTCTTGGAGAGATACAGTACAAATTTGCCCAAACAAAACGTTGGTTCCATTGCTTCGAGTCGTTGTACCAAGTTTCATTTATCCCGATATCCGATTCGCCTATAAACTCCAATATGTGTTTGATAAAGCGGAAGAAATTAGAGTTTTTGTGATAATACTTTCTGGAACCGTCGCCAAAACCGCGTTTGTCAACAAAAGTATCAAATGCTCCGGATTGTTCGACGATAGACTTGACTGTATTTTCTAATGTGGAGCAATCACCCAGATGCTCATCCCATCCGTTTAGGTCTCTGCCCACAAACATCATTTTTGTATTTGCCGTTTGGTACAGATTCCCCTCAAAGGCTGGAGCAGCTGTTAAGTAACCATCGCGAATATGCTTCCAAATTTCTTTGCCTTGCCAGAGAGTGTCGAATAGAGATGTGAATATTTTAGTCCGTTCAAATTCAAAATTGTCTTTATCCATTATTGACCATAACTCCTTTTCATCAATACATTATATATCTTGTACTTGGTTGACTTCGCGTAGCACAAATAAAACCTTAATATTTTCACTGTCATACTGTTTTTCGCAAATAATTCCGTCTTTGACAAACTGCTTATCATCTGCAGACCATTCTCGAAATAAGTTTTCCAAACGTTCTTTCTTTTATTTATCCTCCTCGTAGGTCTTTAATGAATTACAAAGGTCTTCTTTCACTGTATCCACCAAGCTTTGAGGCGCAAGTATAGTCACATAGGGAGCGTATTGTAATGCCCAAAAACGCATTGCCTGCAAATTAGCCGTGACAGTTGCAATTACAGAGTTTTCAGTTTCGTCAGAGAACGTAACCCCACCACCGAACCAATCAATCAGGTCTCCGACCATACCGGGAGAGGTACGCATGATAACTCGCTGGCTTTCTCCCGAAAACATATACACGTGCTCTGCCATGTGTTTAAGTTCTCACTTCACCATGTTAGAGGTTGCTTGCGTTTTTCCTACGAAGAAGCATACCTACGATGATCAGCACCCAAGCCGCAGAAAATAATGTGATTGCCAGCCAGTCAGGTAGTTTCACAAGCAAATGGTCTACTGCAATGGTGCCGCCGCCAAGGGCGATGCCCAGCATGGTCAACAAATGCATGTTTATTCCACCACCTTTGTTTTGGCTATGAGGCGCTTTTTAGCAGCTTGCATTTTTTCCAGCATGCCGGTGGTATAGAGAATGCCCATCAGCAGTGCCCAGAACAGGATGCCCGTGCAGGCGCCATCCGCAAAGCCTAGCCAAAAATTTTTCTCCAGTTCCAGAAAATCCAACACCGTGCCAACGATCAGTGCTGCTATGCCGATGAACAAATACACCAGCACCGTCCCGGTGATGCGTTTTTTCTCCTCGTTGCTATACTCTGCCACCTTGAGAACCGTCTGTTCCATTTCCTTATCCATTTTCTCGCTTTTCCTTTCTCCGTTCAAAATTTCGCCCAACTCCACCTGATACAGCTTGCTTAGCTCCATCAGCAGGTCTAAGTCTGGCATGTTGCTGGCGGTTTCCCAGCGGGATACCGTGCGTCTGGAAACATTCAGTTGTTCAGCCAGCTGCTCCTGAGTAAAGCCTGCTTCGTTGCGCAGTTTTTTCAGGAACAGACCGATCTTTTGCTGATCCATTGGGTTTCCTCCTTTCGCCATCCATGCTACACTACCCGGGGCATCCAAAACAGGACACAAAGCGAGCAAATGTCCTGTTTTGGATATGGGACACGGCGTGTCACTTTTCGAAAAAGGCTTTTGTGATAAGGTTTCCGTTTATTCTGCTACCATGCTCTCCGTGGCTTCAAGCATTTCTTCCTCGGCTTGCTTAAACTGCCGAAGCACCGGCATGGTGATGGGAATGGCCAGCGCGAAGCTGAGCACATCAGCCACAGCCTGACTTACCTGCACGCCAAACAGCCCGAAAAGCCAGCTGAGCAAAAGCACCGTAGGAATGAAGAATAACCCCTGACGGGCAACGGCCAGCAGCGTGGCTTTGCCTGCCATGCCGATGGTTTGCAGCATCATATTGGCGATGATAACAAAGGAGAACAGCGGCCAGAAGATGCATTGCAGCCGCAGGGACAGGGCGCCGATCTGCGTTACCTCCGGGTTGCCCTTGATGAGCAGGTTAATGATCTGAGGGGCAAACACCATGCCAAGGAGCGCCACAGCCACCAATAGACCAAAGCACAGCTTTACACAGAACCAGAAAGCTTCCCGCACACGACCGAAGCGCTTTGCGCCATAGTTGAAGCCGCAAATAGGCTGGAAGCCTTGTCCCAAACCGATGATCGCCGAGTTGCCCATCAGCATTACCCGACCCACGATGCTCATGGCGGCAATGGCCGTATCGCCGTAAACACCAGCAGCCACATTCAAACAGATGGTAGCCACGCTGGTAAGCACCTGACGAGCCAGCGACGGCACGCCGCCCCGGAAGATCTCCAGATAATTGCCCAGAGACGGCACAAAGTGCTTGGGACGGATGGCAATATTGCCCTTGCGGTAGGTCATGCACAGAAGCACAACAAAACCTACGATCTGACTAATGGAAGTGGCCAGCGCCGCACCGCTGACGCCCATACCCAGCCCAAAGATAAAAATGGGATCCAGCACCACATTCAGCAAAGCACCTATGGTAACACCGATCATACCGTAAAAGGCGCTGCCCTGAAAGCGCAGCTGGTTGTTGACCACAAGCTGTGCTACGAGGAAGGGTGCACCGGGCATCAGGTAGCGCAGGTAATCCACCGCATAAGGAGCAATGGTGGGCGTTGCGCCCAACAGGTTGCACAGCTGCACCGGGAAAACCAACCCCATCACCATAATACACAAGCCCACAAAGAACGCTGAAAAGAAGCCGGTGGCTGCCATCTTCTTGGCATCCTCCACATCTCCGGCCCCTAGCGCACGGGACATATGGTTGCCGCTGCCATGCCCGAACATAAAGCCCACTGCCTGTAGGATCGACATAATGGGCAGAATAACGCCCACTGCACCCGTAGCACTGGCAGAGCCGATCTGCCCGACAAAATAGGTATCTGCCATGTTATAAAAGGAGCTGATGAGCATGCTCACCACCGCCGGGGCAGCCAGCTGGAGCACCAGCTTAGGCAGCGGTGTTTCTGTCATATAGCGGAGTTTTTCCGCATGGTTCATAGGTTTTGCCAAGTTGATCGTCTCCTTTGGTGCATGCGGCGCTATCTGTCTGCGCCGATCTTTTTTCGTATACAATGCGGTATCTATTATAGCACTCACGGGCTGGGTGTGCCACCCCTGGCCTGACGGTCAGCGTATCAAAAAATGCTTGACATCGCATGCAGTCTACGGTATATCATATCTATACAACTTTCGTAGAGCACAATCAAATAACAAACAGAAAGCTATACAACAGGAGGCAGTCTATATGAAACAGTTTGATCCCGAAAAGCAAGCGCACATTTCCATCCAGCTGGATCGGGAATGCGGCAAGGTGAACCCCCTGATCTTCGGCCACTTTACGGAGCACGCCTTTGGCAACATCTACGGCGGCATCTACGATCCCGGCCACCCCCTCTCCGATGCAGACGGTATGCGCACCGATGCATTGGAAGCCCTGCGGCGGGTGAAGGTGCCTCTTTTGCGCTACCCCGGCGGCAACTTTGTTTCCAACTATCATTGGGAGGATGGCATCGGCCCCAAGGAGAGCCGTCCCCGTGTTTTTGAATACGCATGGAACACCGAGGAAAGCAACCAGTTCGGCACAGTGGAGTTTATTCAGGAGTGCCGTAAGGTGGGCGCTGAGCCTTACATCTGCGTCAACATGGGCAGCGGTACGGTGGAAGAAGCCATGCACTGGGTGGAATACTGCAACGGCACCGGCAACACCCAATATGCCAACCTTCGTCGCAGCCACGGCTATGAGGAGCCCTTCCGGGTAAAATACTGGGGGCTTGGCAACGAAATGTACGGCGATTGGCAGTTTGAAAAGCTGAACGAGATCGACTATGCCAAGCGTGCCCTTGAATTTGCCAAGGCCATGAAGTGGGCTGACCCCAGCATTTCCCTTGTGATCTGTGGTTTGCAGGACGACTGCGACTGGAACGCCGAAGCCGTGAAGAAGCTACACGGCATTGCCGATCACATCTCTGCTCACCACTACGCCGTTGGCTGGGGCCCCTTCACCCGCAACGATTATCTGCAAAATCTATACATTCCCCAATACATGGAGCGCATCAACGAAATGGTGCTGGCCAGCATCATCGTGGGGCAGAACGATTCGGATCACCGCATCCAAGTGGCGTGGGATGAGTGGAACCTCTTTGGCTGGGTAGTGCCCGGCGTAGATGACGATGCCAGCTACAACCTGCAAAACGTCATCGTGACTGCATCGGTGCTCAATTTCTTCATCCGCAACTGCCAAAGCATCAGCATGGCGAACTATTCCACCTTCCTCAACATCAACGGTGCCGTCAGCGTCAAGCCGGATGGGCTGATGCTGCGACCCCAGTTCTACGCTTTTGAAATGCTGTCTGGCGGCACCGGTACCACGCTGGTGGATACCTTCGTGCGCAGCGGTGCCTACGATGCCCCCATCCCCGCCCGGGACTACCGCCGCCCCGCGCCCCGTGTGGATGCATTGCAAAGCGGCCAGAACGGGATCTTCACCGAAAAAGTTGCGTATATCGATGCCGTTACCACCACGGATGGCGAGGGCAACGTGTACCTTTCCCTCATCAACAAGCACCTGACCGAAGATATTGATGTGGAGATCGCCTTCTACGGCGACGAAGTACCCGCCGGGATGGCACAGGTGCAGACCATCTGGTCGCCGGATGTGTGGGATGCAAACACTGCCGATGAGCCGAACAAGGTGATCCTGCGTGATGGCGAAAGCATTCCGGCTGGTGCTGTGATGCACTTTACCGCAAAGGCCCACTCCGTTAATCTGCTGAAGATGCGCAAGGCATAAGGAGATCTGCAATGAAAGTTACATTCAGCTGCAAGCAAAGCATCGGCACAGCCAGCCCATTGTTGTTCGGACACTTTTTAGAGCATTTCCACCGACAGGTATATGGCGGCGTATACGACCCCACCTCGCCCTTTGCAGATGAAGACGGATTTCGCACCGATGTGCTGGAAGCCTTGCGGCGTATTCGCACGCCCATCATCCGTTGGCCCGGCGGATGCTACGTATCTGCCTACGACTGGCATGCCGGGGTGGGCAAGGATCGCACCCCTACCTACGATAAGGCGTGGCGTGTGGAAGAATCCCACGCCTTTGGCACCGACGAGTTTGTGAAGCTCTGCCGCAAGCTGAATTGCGAGCCCTACATCTGCACCAATGCAGGCACCGGTACCCCAGAGCAAATGAGCGACTGGGTGGAATACTGCAACCTGACCGACATGGGGCGCTATGCCAAGGAGCGCATCGCCAACGGTCATCCGCAGCCTCACAAGGTAAAGTACTGGTCCATCGGCAACGAGAACTGGGGCGGGCACGAAATGGGTGCAAAGGATGCCGAGGAATGGAGCCGCTTGGTGCGGGAGGCTGCCAAAATGATGCTGCGGGTGGATCCCACATTGGAATTGTCCGCTGCCTCCATTGACGACTTGGATTGGAATGTGCAATTGCTGCGGCAGGCTGGCTGCTATCTGGACTGGGTCTCCCTGCACGGCTATTGGGATTTTTCGCCCGATGGCGTGACCCATCACGACTACGATACTGTTATGCTGCACACCGGCGAGGGCATCAGCGGCTCCATTGACCGTGTGCGGGCGTACCTGACTGCCTTCCATCTGGAAAAGCGGGTAAAGATCGCCTATGACGAGTGGAACCTGCGCGGCTGGTATCACCCCAACATCATAGACATATGGGATCGTGAAGGCAAACGCTGCGAAGATGAGCGTTTCTACCAAGAAGAGGTGCTGGCCCCGCGTGCCCTTGCTGATGTGAACGCCACCTATACCATGGCAGATGCCATCTTCTCTGCTGTGTTCCTCAACACCTGTTTGCGCAACTGCGATCTGGTGGGCATGGCCTGCTTCTCGCCGGTGGTTAATATTTGTGGAGCCATCTTCACCTACGAGGGCGGCATCGTGCTGCGCCCGCAGTACTTTGTGTTTGAGATGTACGCCAATCTTTTGAAGCCGCAGGTGCTGCATACTTGGGCGGAGGATATGCCGCAACTCACCGGCGTATTGGAAAACAAACCTGTAACTGTAAATGCACTGGACGTGGTGGTCACCCATGATGACACTGGCTACGCCATTGCCTGCATCAACAAAGACAAGTATTCTGCCCAGACCCTTGACCATCGCCTGTTGGACGATCAGGTATCCCGCATGCGCATCCATGTGCTGAATGGCCCATCTGCTGATTCCTATAACGACATTGACCGCACCGAAGTTTCTGTAACCACCAGTGAATGGGAAACTTTTACTGGCACAGTCACCCTGCCGGCCCATAGTGTGACAGTCGTTGAGCTGGCATAAAATGATTCTGAGTTACCTACCCGAAAGGAGCAACCCCATGAAAGAAGTATACGAGTATCTGAAAAACGCAGGCACCTTCTACCTTGCCACCAACGAGGATGGTCAGCCCCGTGTGCGCCCCTTTGGCGCAGTCAGCATCTTTGAGGACAAGCTTTATCTCATCACTGGCAACCAGAAAAACGTGTACCAGCAACTAAAGAAGAACCCCAAGGCCGAGATCAGCGGCATGGTGGGCGGCACTTGGATCCGCCTTGCTTGTGAACTGGAGGAAGATGACCGGCGGGAAGCCAAGGTGCAGATGCTGAAAGAAAACGAGGGACTGAGCCGCATGTACGACCCGGATGACGGCGTGATGGCAGTGTTCTTTGTGAAGAATGCTACAGCTGTTATTTCTTCCTTTGCGGAAGCCCCTAAGACCATTACATTCTAATGATAAGCAACACATGAAACGCCGGACGGTTGATCCCGTTCGGCGTTTGGTGTATCATTTCAATGTCAGTCTCCGCTGAAAAAAGGCGAAGCCAGTTTTAAAGAGGAGCGAAGGAAACCAGCATGAAAACAGGGATTCTTGTCTGCGGGCTAAACGGAGCTGGTAAAAGCACTTTTGGCAAAGCACTTGCCGAAAGGCTGCAATTCCATTTTATCGACAACGAAGATTTGTATTTTCCCAAAACGGACAAAAACTACCTTTTTGCCGATCCACGAACAAAGGAAGAAGTAGAATCGCTTTTATGGAACGAGCTCCAACAGCACGATCGTTTCGTATTCGCTGCTGTGACAGGGAATTACGGAAAGAATATCCTGCCATTTTTTCGATTCGCCATATTCATTGAGGTACCCAAAGAGGTAAGGATACAGCGGGTTCGGAATCGTTCTTATGAAAGGTTCGGTAAGCGAATGGAGTCGGGCGGTGATTTGTATGAGAAGGAAGAACGTTTCTTTGCGTTTGTCAGCAATAGAGAAGAGCATATGGTAACGGATTGGCTGCAATGCTTGGATTGTCCTGTGATTCGTATTGACGGCACGAAGCCGATAGAAGAGAATATCGCCTTTGTTTTGCGGGAGATGGAGATATAGATTTCTATCTACAACAAGCAAAAGGGAAGTTTAACGACATCTACTTTTGGTGGGTGTCATCTTCTTTGCATATGGTATACAATCTTCTGTGAAAGGAGGGAGCTGCTGTGGAGCAAGAGAAGATCGGCAGGTTTATCGCAGTATGCCGCAGAGAAAAGAACATGACACAAGAACAATTGGCAGAAGTGCTTGGCGTTACCAATAAATCCATTTCAAAGTGGGAAAACGGCAACTGTTTGCCAGATCCATCGAAATATAAACTTTTGTGCGAAATATTGGGGTGCTCCATCAACGAGCTATTTTCCGGCGAGAGGCTCCCTTCGGAAAACACAAAAGAAGCAAGCGATCATCTGCTGGATGTTCTCGTGAACAGGATCTATCATGCGGATTGCGGCATCACATACGAGGAGTTTAAAAACGCTTTGCTTCGGATATCGGAAGCAACGCTCCTGCTGTCTACATTTAGCAGCAAAGAAACGGCTGTTCAGTATTTGATGAACCAAACAGACCTTCCCTATGAGGAATGTGCCGCTGCATATGATCTCTACAGGTTCTGTGAAATTCTTTCTGTAAATCCCGGTCTTCTACGACAAAATCATGATAGGGGTGGCCGAACGGCAGATTCTGCTGTTCGGCTACTTGGTTACAGTACTACCAGAAAACAGACAGATATGTCAAGGGCACCCGGC
>JAZSRK010000115.1:0-3183 GCA_045538465.1 Candidatus Limiplasma sp.
CACGCCGATGGTACTTGGCTGGAGACGGCCCGGGAGAGTAGGTCGCTGCCGCATTTCTTATATTCCTCAGTAGCTCAATGGCAGAGCGTTCGGCTGTTAACCGAAATGTTGTAGGTTCGAGTCCTACCTGGGGAGCCAAAAGCGCTAAGACTTGATTCAAAGTCTTAGCGCTTTTCTTGTTTCTGAAAAAAGGAAATACAGAAGCATAACGCCTTCCCGGCCTGAGCACAAGGGAAGGCGTTGCTGGTAAGGCAGTTATTTGAACATCACGCCGGCAGAAATGGTAAGCGTATAGGGAAAAGGCAGCTCGAGGATATCCCCTTCTTCAATGGTGATAAACACGGAATATTCATCGTTGCCATGTTTGTGCTCATACAGTTTTGAAGGATCATCATCCGTCGAGTCGCTGCCCGAAGTAAGGGAAACGATGCCATGCTCGCCTTCTGTGCCAGCTGCTGTAAGAATGTAAGTGCCGATCGGTATGTCACGGCCGCCGATGTAGGTGCCAGCGGTAAGGTGCGCGGTCTTCTCGATCTTTCGGTTTGCGATCTCGCTCTGTACATCATCATGAAGCGCAAGGAGGGCTTCATCAGAGTAAGCGGTCAGATCCAGCAGTTGTTCTGCGGAAGCCATAGAGCAGAAAACGGTCAACAGGCAATAGGTAAGGATCACGATCAGTAACTTCTTCATTTTCATCCTCCGTTCTTTGGGTGAACCCTAAAGGTATAGTAACTGATCTAAGGGTGTTTGCTGTCTACGAACGGTGACAACTTTTCCATTATCGTTCCTTTACGTTCGCGAAAAAAACAAGCCCTTTTGTGAAGGCAATATGCCGATCATAGAAGGGAGTCAAAATCATGGATTACAACTACAAGATCACTGGACAAATGATCGCTCGCATCAGAATGAAGCGCAGCATGTCGCAGGAGGTTCTCTCCGGCTTGTCGGGCGTAGCCAGAAGCCATCTGGCAATGATCGAAACAGGAAGCAAGAACGCAAGTGTAGATACACTCTGGCGCATTACAGAAGCATTAGGCCTGCGGCTTAGCGAGTTCTTTCGGATGGTGGAAGGGGAGATCGAGAGGGGATAAAGCATAGAATCGATAGAGGGTGAAATATCCCCCTCTTTACCAATTCCCCTCGCCTGTGCTACAATACCCATAGAAAACAGGCTCCATACGAGCCAGCATTGAAGGAGAGACATACAATGGCTGCGAAGATCCTGCTGGACGCTACTCGCCCCGGCGAAACTATCTCCCGGAATATTTACGGTCACTTTGCCGAGCATCTGGGCCGCTGCATTTATGGCGGTTTGTTTGTGGGCAAGGATAGCAACATCCCCAACGTCAACGGCATGCGTACCGATGTGGTGGAAGCCCTCAAGAAGATCAAGATCCCTGTACTGCGCTGGCCCGGCGGCTGCTTTGCCGATGAGTACCATTGGGAGGATGGTATCGGCGAAAACCGCAAGCGCATGGTCAATACCAACTGGGGCGGCGTGGTGGAGGATAATTCCTTCGGTACCCATGAGTTTATGGAACTGTGCCGTCAGTTGGGTTGCGAAGCTTACATTTGCGGCAACGTAGGTTCCGGCACCGTGCGTGAAATGAGCGAATGGGTGGAGTACCTGAACTCCGACAGCGATTCCACCACCGTTCAGCGCCGCTGGGCCAACGGCCATAAGGAGCCCTTTAACGTAAAGTATTGGGGCGTTGGTAACGAAAACTGGGGCTGCGGCGGCAACATGCGCGCTGAGTACTACGCCGACGAATACCGCCGTTTCCAGACCATGTGCCGCACCTATGGCGATAACAAGCTGTACAAGATCGCAGGCGGCCCCAGCGATGACGACTTCCACTGGATGGAAGTGCTGATGGATCGCTGCCGCACCATGATGGATGCGGTCAGCCTGCACAAGTATACCGTGCCCAAGGATTGGACGGACAAGGGCAGCGCCACCGAGTTTGATGGCGACCTGTACCTGACCACCCTGCGCAAGGCGTATGATATGGAGCGCGTGGTCAGCGGCCACGAGACCATCATGGATCGCTACGATCCTGAGCGCAAGATCGGCCTTGTGGTGGACGAGTGGGGCTGCTGGCACAATGTGGAGCCCGGCACCAACCCCGGCTTCCTCTACCAGCAGAACACCATGCGCGATGCAATGGTAGCCGCCCTGTCGCTGGACATTTTCAATGCCCACGCAGGCCGCGTCACCATGACAAACATTGCCCAGACCGTCAACGTGCTGCAGTCCATGGTGCTCACCGAGGGCGACGAGATGATCCTCACCCCCACCTACCATGTGTACGACCTGTACACTCCCCATATGGATGCCCAGCTGCTGCCCTGCGCCGTGCAGGCCCCCGTGCTCACCGGCGAGGTGAAGCAGCTCACCGCCACCGCATCCCAGAAGGATGGCGTTACCAGCCTTACCGTTACCAACCTGTCTGCCGACGATGCCTGCGAAGTGCTCATCGATGCTGTGGGCATGGATCTGACTGGCGCTGATGCCCGCATCCTCACCGGCGGAGTGCACGATATGAACACCTTCGAAAATAAGGAGAAGGTCACCATCCAGCCCTTCACCGCCATGGAAGCCACTGCGAAGGGTCTCAAGATGACCCTGCCCGCTTGCTCCGTGGTCACCCTCACCCTCCGTGGCTGATCGTCCTCCCTGCCGGTGTTTGCTCCGGCAGGTGGATCCAGACTTGGGCAAGATCGTCTCCGATTACGTGGCGACATTGCCTGAAGAAGCCAAGGTGCCGGATGGTGTGTACCAGCAGCGCCTCGCTGCCTGCGAGACCTGTCCCCGCCTTGCGGATGGCATGTGTCTGGATTGCGGCTGCTACGTGGAAGCACGGGCAGCCAAGGCAGGGCTCAAATGCCCCGGCGTGCCCTCCCGATGGGGACGGTTTGAAGGGGAATGAAAAAAGAATAGGTTAAACAGCGGCAGAGAGCACGAACCTCTCTGCCGCTCAGATCGTTGAAAAACTCGCCTACGGCGACTTTTTCAACGAGGCTTGCACCGTTTGCCTACTCGCCTACGGCTCGCCGGGCGGCAAACGGCGATAGGAATCCCTTGCTACGCAAGGGTTCCGAAACCACCGGAAGGATGAGTAAAACGAACCGAGGCGTGAGGACAGCCTGAAAGGCTCCGCAGCGCCGAAGCCCAAAGCCGAT